>JAIOTT010000266.1 GCA_021106655.1 Bacteroidales bacterium | reverse complement strand
CAGAACATAAGGTAAACAGGCTTAACGAATTATTACCGCAAAATTTAAAGCTGTAAGCCCCCAAGATTACCACAAAGAAATATATTTTAAAAGAATTTTCTATGACCTAGTTGGTAGAGGGGATACAAATATGAAGAAAAGTTTTTTTTATTTCACATATTTTTAGGGAAAATAAATTGAGCACTTTTAAAAAATGAAAGACGAAATAATCATTTATCAGACCGATGAACTCTCTACACGATTAGAAGTACGAATAGAGGATGAAACTATCTGGCTTACACAGGTACAAATCGTTAGCCTTTTCGATAGTAGTAAAGCAAATATAAGCGAACATATAAAACATATTTTCCAGTCTAATGAATTGGAAGAGCAATCAACTGTTCGGAAAATCCGAACAGTTCAAATTGAAGGCAACAGATCTGTTTCGAGGGAAATTACACATTATAATCTGGATATGATTATTTCCATTGGATATAGAGTGAATTCTATCCGTGGAACTAAATTCCGTATTTGGGCAAATAAAGTGCTAAAAGATTATTTGTTAAAGGGCTATGCAGTAAATCAGAGAATGGATAGAATTGAAAATGATGTTCATTATTTGAAAGAAAAAGTTAATGAATTTGATTTACAGATTAAAACCAGCCTGCCACCAAATGAAGGCATCTTTTTTAACGGCCAGGTTTTCGATGCATATATTTTTGTGACTAACCTTATTAAAACAGCAAAAGAATCTATCGTTTTGATTGACAATTATGTTGATGAAACTGTGCTTTCTATGTTGGCAAAACGAAAATCAGCTGTACAAGCAACTATTTTTACTTCTAAACCAACAACGCAAGTTAAAATTGACCTAAAAAAGCACAATCATCAATATCCTAAGATTGAATTGAAAAGTTTTACTAAATCACATGACCGGTTTTTAATAATTGATAAAAAAGCGGTTTACCATATCGGGGCATCGCTGAAAGACTTGGGTAAAAAATGGTTTGCCTTTTCAAAAATAGATTTTGATGCTAAAGAATTGATCGAAAAGTTAAATCAATATAATTAGAAAAGTATTAGAATAAATTACGCTGGGTAACAATTATCGCAAAAATTATGAAACGATTAATATTTAGCTGTTTCTTCCTTCTATCCATTTTCATTATTAATGGTCAGAATTATTATAATTTCCCGGTTTCAAATACTATTTGGAATATTTACTTGCACAATGTTTGGTATAATACCAACACAGAAACAACAAGATATACTTTTACTTCAGAAGATACTGTAATTAACAACCAGATATATTCAAAATTATTTAGTATTGAGGACGATACAATAATGAACCAAAGTAATTCTGAATATTTTGCAGCCTTCAGGGAAGATAGTACTAAAAGAGTATATTTCATTCTAAATAATGACACAAATGAAATATTGTTGTATGACTTTTCACTCGATATTGGTGATAGTATCCATTATAATTATAGGTTTTATGAAGGAGTGTTATTTGAACAAAATAACCACTATAAGGTTTTAGAGTCTATTGATTCAATTAATATCAATGGTTCATTTAGAAAAAAATTTACATTTTCAGGTTCTTATCCTGGGATCACGTGGGTTGAAGGTATTGGTGCAATTGATGGCGAAGGATTGTTTGCACCGATTGCTCATATACTTACAGGTGGAGAAGTATATCATCTTGCATGTGTTAAAGATAGCAATACTATAGTTTATCTAAATAATCCTATTTGCGCCAAATGTTTTTGTTCAATATTAACAAACATTGGCATGCTTGTGTTTAAAAAGGAAATTAATGTCTATCCCAACCCCACTGACAGAGCTTTTAAAATAGATTTTTCAGGAATTGATGGTACAGTTCTGCGATTATATACAAATGACCTAAAACTGGTTAAAGAATTTGAAATAGTTGATGAAAAACAAATCATTGTAAATCAAAAATTAAGTAAAGGTCTTTACTTTCTTGTAATCAATGACAAACTTGATAATCATTATGTCAAGAAAATAGTGATCAAATAACTGCTACCAACAGGCCGTGCATATGCCAGCTTGTACAGGAAAAGAATTTTGCCCACCCTGGACAATTAAATTATAAAACCATAACTTTAGTAAAAATAGTAATATCTGCCCGAGTACTAGTCGTCAAAAATCGCTAATAAAGCGAAGCACCCTGCTTGGCGATCTTTGCACCTCCGCCACAAATAAATTGCAATTTGTAATTGCATTAATAACAGTGAATCATTAAAAATGCTCAGCATTCATGCTTACCGCCCCCTCCCAAACCCTCCCCCAAACGGTGGATGGCTTTTCACACTGATGAACGTATGATAAGAAAAGAAGGCGTTAGCCGAAGCGTCCACGCTTCGGCTTAAATAAATCTATAGCAAACATTAAAAACATCTTCTTTTTAATGTTTGATTGGATTTTGACCTTAAAAGAACAAAATATCAAAAATCGCTAATCAAAACCCACTCACCTACTCAACCAAATAACCAACCCTGATCCAGAGTCCCAATGAATTTTATCATTGTACTATTGATATATTAACACCAATCAAGGGTTGAAAGTTCAATTGCCACAAAGACTCTAAGGTTCACAAAGTTAATAATGCCGCCATTTGTCAGTCTTCGTGATATCTTTGTGTCTTCATGCCTTAGTGGCTAATTT
>JAIOTT010000075.1 GCA_021106655.1 Bacteroidales bacterium | reverse complement strand
TTTGGGTTTTTTGGATGTTATTGATGATTATGGTATGACAAAAGCAGCCGATCTTTCGCATTATTATGCAGGGATCTGTTATTTAAAGAAAGGTGAGTTTGAAAATGCTATTGACTATCTGGAGTCGTTTGGAGGCGATGACGATGTTGTAGCACCTATGGCAATTGGAGCTGTTGGTGATGCCTATGTTGAACTGGCCGAACTGGAAATGGCGAAAAAAAATTATATAAAAGCAGCTGAAATGGTCATTAATGATTTTAGTACACCTCAGTTTTTAATGAAAGCCGGACTGACTTGCGAAGAAATGGGTGATTATGATGAAGCACTGGATCTGTATAAAAGGATAAAATCAGAGTATCCGACTACGAGTGAGGGCAGAAGCATTGAAAAGCATATCGGCAGGATTAACATTTTGATGGGAAATTAGAATATTTTGTGACATTAATTTATTTTCATGTCATCTCCTCTTAAAAAATCACTTAAGTACGATCCGGAATTTATTCCTTCTGCTAAGGGTATGCTAACTGGTATCGTGGTTTCTGAATGGAATACTGCAATTACTAATGCTTTACTGGAAGGAGCATATAGTACTCTAATTAAACACGGAGCTAAAAAGCAGGATATAGTCGTAAAGTATGTGCCAGGAAGTTTTGAATTACCCTTAGGAGCTCAATTCCTTTTTGAATATGAAGATGTTGATGCTGTTATTTGTTTAGGCTGTGTTATACAGGGAGAAACAAGGCATTTTGAATTTATTTGTAATGCTGTTGCAAATGGTGTTTTGAAAGTAGGCCTCGACTATAATGCACCTGCTATATTTGGAGTTCTTACTACAAATTCAATTGAGCAGGCAATGGAACGCTCAGGAGGAAAGCATGGGAATAAAGGAACTGAAGCTGCAATCTCGGCTATTAAGATGTTTGCTTTTGAACAGGATCTTGTCTCAGAGTAATTAAATATCTTTCTATTTTACATTTTGATTTGTATGAAAAAAGACCTCAAGATAGTATTTATGGGTTCACCAGACTTTGCTGTTGACTCTCTTGATGTTCTGGTAAAACATGGATATAATATAGCAGGAGTTGTTACGGTACCTGATAAACCAGCTGGTCGTGGGCAAATGATAAGGCAATCGCCAGTAAAGGAATATGCTCTTAAGCATGGCCTGAAAATACTACAGCCATTTGATCTGAGAGATCTGGGATTTATTAATGAGCTAAGTTCATTGAATGCACACCTTCAGTTTGTTGTTGCATTTAGAATACTGCCGAAAATTATATGGGATATGCCCCCGGCAGGTACTATTAACCTACATGCCTCACTTTTACCTCAGTATCGAGGTGCAGCCCCAATTAACTGGGCAATCATAAATGGTGAATTAAAAACTGGTGTTACTACATTTTTTCTCGATGAGAAAGTTGATACAGGTAATATTATTTTTAGTGAAACACTTGAGATCGGACTGGACGAAACAGCTGGAGAGCTACATGACAGACTGAAGAAAACCGGTTCAGAATTAGTGCTTAAAACTGTTAAAGCAATTCAAAACAGTAATTTTGTTTCAACAAATCAGAAAACATTGTTTGAGCATCAAAGCGGTTTAAAAAAAGCTCCCAAAATATTTAAAGACGATTGCAAGCTTGACTGGACTAAATGTGCAGTTGAAATACATAATAAGATCCGTGGACTTAGTCCATACCCTACAGCATACACTGAATTGATATCGCCTGATGATATAAAATACTATATCAAAATTTATAAATCCTCTCTGGAAACAACTGAGCATAATTTTTCTACCGGCCAAATTATTACGGAAGGCGGTGCGTTTATGAAGATTGCTGTTAAAGATGGTTTTATTTTTTTGGAGGAAATACAAATTAGTGGTAAGAAGAAAATGAATGTAAAAGATTTTCTTTTAGGCTTTAATTTAACTGGGAATTGGACGGTCTGAAATTGAAAGATTCTTGTGGATTGCTACGATAATAGGGCTTTTTGAGAGAAAGTTGTTAACAATTATGTGTTTTTTTAACAAATTCATAAAAATTTCACAAAAAAACTTGCTTTTTATCAATAATAGCTTATATTTGCACATAAATAATAGTCTATTATCAATCTATCATTAATCAAATCAAAAAAAAATGAACAAAGCAGAATTAGTAGAAGCTATTGCTTCTGAAGCTAAATTGACGAAAGCTGATGCTAAAAAAGCATTAGATGCATTTGTTAACGCTACTTCAAAGGCCCTTAAAAAAGGTGACAGAATTGCACTGGTAGGTTTTGGTTCTTTCTCTGTTACTAAACGTGCCGCCAGAAAAGGCAGAAATCCTCAGACCGGAAAAGAAATTAAGATTGCCGCTAAAAAAGTTGTTAAATTTAAAGCAGGCAGTGAACTAGCAAAAAAAGTAAAATAATTTAGCTTTACTTTATGAAAAAGCTCCGATATACAGCGGAGCTTTTTTTTTATCCAGTTCCTTCATTAATTAATATGAAACATCCTGAAAATGTTTCTTTTCAGTGCAAAACAGAATTGCTTAGCTATTTGAAGAGTTTTGTGTCAGGAAATAAGAATAGTTTGTTCAGTAAAATTATTAAGGAACGGACAAAACATATCACAATTGTACTTGAAGATATCTTTCAACCACATAATGCCAGCGCAGTATTGAGAAGCTGTGATTGTTTTGGTATACAAGATATTCATATTATTGAAAACAAAAACAGATACAATATTAACCCGGATGTTGTATTAGGATCTTCTAAATGGCTCAACATGATAAATTATAATAATGATGAGCATAATACCTTGGAATGCATTTCCGGTCTTAAAGAACAAGGATACAGAATTATAGCTGCAACTCCACATGAAGATGGACAGAGATTGCAGGATATTTCAGTTGATAAAAAGATGGCTTTGCTATTTGGAACAGAGCTTGAAGGATTATCTGAAATTGCTTTAAAAAATGCAGATGAATTTCTTTACATACCAATGTATGGATTTACTGAAAGCCTGAATGTTTCTGTATCTGCTGCTGTGGTTATGTATCAGCTTACAGAAAAATTGAGAAACTTAAACATTAACTGGGGCTTATCTGAAGAGGAAGTTGTTGATGTGCAACTTGATTGGGCCAGAAGTGTAGTGAAAGATTCTTATTTAATTGAAAAAAAGTTTTTTTCGAGAGCTTAATAATCTTTTTTTATTCATTATTAATTGTTTAATAGAAATAATTTATATTTTTGCAAAAATTTTTTTGAACAATATCAAAATACAGAACTATGGGAAAAGGAGATAAAAAAACAAAAAGAGGTAAAATAATAAAGGGCTCCTATGGTGTGAGAAGGCCAAAGAAGAAATCTCACGGAATAAGACTAACAGAAAAAGTAAAATCTCCACCCAAAGAAACTAAAACTAAAAAAGTTAAAGCAGAAAAACCTGAAGCTAAAGTAGAGGAAGTCGTTGAACAAGCTCCTAAAGTGGTTGAAGAGAAGTCTGATGCTAAGGAAGAAGTTGCAGTAGCAGAGAAGAAGGAAGAGAAAAAGGAAGAAGTTGCAGTAGCAGAGAAGAAGGCAGAGAAGAAGGAGGAAGTTGCAGTTGCAGTGGCAGAGAAGAAGGGAGAGAAGAAGGAAGAAGTTGCAGTTGCAGTAGCAGAGAAGAAGGAAGAAGTTACAGTTGAAGAAAAGCCTGCAAAACTGAAAACCGCGAGCAAAGCAAAAACAACTGCTAAAACTCCAGCAAAGAAAACCCCGGCTAAGAAGACAACTGGAACAAAAACAACTGCAACAAAGACTACTGCAAAAAAAACTGCTGTTAAAAAAGAAGAAACAAAAAAGCCGGCTAAGAAAACTGCAAAGAAAACAGCTGCTAAATCAAGCGACAAAGATTCTAAATAAATACCTGATAAATCAGGCTAATGCTATTATTTTCATCATAGACTTAAGTTTCAGTAATAAGCTTTTTGAATAATTTTCCCCTCTCTTCAAAGTTTTTAAACTTATCATAGCTTGCTGCCGCCGGGGAAAATAAACAACTATGACCCCTCCTGGTCACTTTTCCTGCAATTTCAATAACTTCAGCAAATCTCTCTGTGAAGTATAAATTCTGATGAGTACCTGAATCTTTGATTAGGCCTTCATATATTCTTTGTCCAACCTTACCTGTAAGAATTATATTTTCCAGCATGGATTCGTTTACAAAATTAATTAGCTCATCATAATTTAAACCTCG
>JAIOTT010000167.1 GCA_021106655.1 Bacteroidales bacterium | reverse complement strand
TACCACACCCTGATGGATTGAAGGCTAAGAATGTTAGTTCAGGTATATACGATCCTATTAGTGAAACTGTTACAATTGATGATTTTTCAGGGGAAGTGAGTTTTCAGGTAAACTATTAAAGAATAATAGTTGAGCCAATTACAAAATCAAGGGGAGGTGAATGGCTATTAACGATTACTCAACAAAAAACAAATTACATAGAAGGAATCATTTACTCGCAAAGCTAAATAAACAAAAATACCTATTTTTGTTGGTTGGACCTACCATAGTATGGTTGTTTATATTTTGCTATATACCGTTATATGGTGTAATTATTGCGTTTAAAGACTATAATGTTGGACTAGGAATCTGGGAAAGTCCTTGGGTCGGATTGAAACATTTTACGGAATTGTTTTCTGATAAGAAATTTTATGAAGCATTAAGAAACACATCTTTAATAAGTATTGTAAAGATGGTGGTTGGTTTTCCGGTTCCAATAATTTTTGCATTAATGCTTAATGAATTGAGAATAAGGTTAAGAACTTATAAAAAGGTAGTGCAAACATTGACCTATATGCCTCATTTTCTTTCATGGGCCTTTGTAGCAGCCTTTATGTTAAACTTTTTTTCAGAAACAGGAATGGTTAATCAACTTTTAACTTCTTTGAACATAATTAAAGAACCCTATACATTTTTAGCTGAAATACCTTCATTTTTCTCAATTGTAGTATTAAGTGATATTTGGAAATCCTTTGGCTTCAGTTCTATTATCTATTTAGCTGCCATAGCAGGTATTAACCCGACACTGTATGAAGCAGCATATATGGATGGAGCAAAAAGATTTCATCAAATTTGGTATATTACTATTCCATGTATAAAACCAACAATTATAGTTTTAATGATTCTTGCAATTAGTCGAATGATGACTCAGAATTTTGAACAGTTGTTTCTGATGCAGAATACTCTTGTTATGGAAATAGCAGAAATATTGGAAACATATACATATAAAATGGGGTTGGTAAAAGGTAGATTCTCTTATTCAACTGCTGTTGGGCTGTTTCAGTCATTGGTAGCATTTATCTTACTTTATTCTGCAAATAGTTTTTCAAGATGGTATGCAAAAGAGAGTATATTTTAATATTAAAAAAGGAGAAACGAGTGTTTATACTCGTATTAATAAATCGATGAAGAAAATTCGAAATTCTAAAGATAAAAATACTATTTTTGATTATTTTAATATTGCAATTATTTTTGTGCTGTCCGTTATCTGTTTATATCCATGTTATCTTGTATTAATAACTTCATTAAATGAACCTGTTGATTCATTACGAGGGGGTTTGTACTTTTTTATCAGAAAGTTTACATTTGATAATTATGTATTCTTTTTTAGGGATCCGGTAATGCTTAGAGCATTTACGATTTCGGTTTCCAGGACTGTTATAGGGGCAGTATCAAGTGTTTTTTTTACTGCCTGTTTTGCATATGGGGTATCAAAAAAATACTTAATCGGCAGAAAATATATTCTTGCATTTATGTTAATAACCATGTATGTCAGTGGTGGTTTGATACCGATTTTCATTTTAATTAAGAATGTTGGTTTATATAAGAATTTTTTAGTCTATATTATTCCTCTGCTTTTTGGTTCGTATAATGCAATTATTATGATGACATTTTTCAAAGGTCTTCCGTCCGAACTTGATGAATCAGCTAAGATAGATGGTGCAAATGATTTGAGGATATTTATATCAATTGTATTACCTATGTCAAAGGCACTGCTTGCTACAATAATGTTGTTCAATGCAGTTTGGCAGTGGAATAGCTGGTTTGATACAATGATTTTTGGAGGAAAAAAACTTATGACACTGCAGTATAAGCTGGTTCAGATAATAAGAGATGTAGATGCAGCAAAAAAACTTGCATTGCAGAACGATGCATTTAATAAAGTAATGGGGTATGAGCCTTCTTTAGAAGCAGTAAAAGCTACAGCAATGGCAGTGACAATAATACCAATATTAATGGTGTATCCATTTTTACAGAAATATTTTGTGAAAGGAGTTATGATAGGATCGCTGAAAGGGTAGATGTGACAAGAGATCTCAGAATATTTGCAATAAGTTGCAAATAGTGTAAAATAGAACATAAGGTCACAATAGATCAAAATTGGAGAGATAATGGATAAGATTGGGAACACTCATATTGATATCACTGATCGCAACAGGATTAATATTCTGAATATAGTGAGAGACAGGGGGACTGCTACCCGTCGTGAAGTAGCTGTATTAAGTGGTTTGAGTGTTTCCACAGCTAAGAGAGTAGTTGATTTATTACAGAAAGATGGATTGCTTATCAAAGTGGGAAAAGAATCTACGACAGATGAGCAGACGAAAAGAGGCAGGAAAGCCCATTCCCTGAGTTTGAATCCCGGTTTTGCCCACGCAATCGGACTTTCGATCCGGTCGGGGATGATCGAATCCTGCGTTCTGGATTTTAATGGTTCAGTTATTTTAAGAAACAAATATCCCGT
>JAIOTT010000317.1 GCA_021106655.1 Bacteroidales bacterium | reverse complement strand
TTGCATAAATATCTGTAATTTTTTGATACGCCATTCTTTCGCTTGCACGGATATCCCTGATTTCTTCAAGTAAACCATCGAAAAACCGAGTGCTGAATCGGGAACCGTATTTAAAACGGTCGCTGTCGATGGCAAAACCTTTATGTATATATTTCTGGAGGATGGTGGTTGCCCACTGCCGGAACTGTATGCCACGTTCCGAATTTACCCGGTAACCTACGGCAATGGTGGCTTCAAGGGAATAGCATGTGATTCTTCTGGTAACCGTTCTATTTCCTTCGATTTGAACTACCGAGAATTCCTCGGCAGTTGCCGATTCGTCGAGTTCTTTTTCTTGATATATGTTTTTAAGATGAAGCGAGATATTGTCAGCAGTGCACCCAAACAGTTCTGCCATTCTTTTTTGAGGCATCCAGATATTTTCAGTAGCGTATAGTACCTCTATATTAACACCCCCCTCAGGGGTCTGATATATAGCAATCTGATTGTCTGGTATTTTCTTATTTTTTTTCATGGCATTTCCCTCGTTGGTGTGTCGCTGCCTGCCTGTGCGTCGGATGCAAACAGGTCCGGGGCAATGTCAGGGGTGTACATATATTGGTAACCCTGCTTTTCGAGGAGTTCGATAGTATACTGTTCTATTTCACTTTCAGTAATCTTTTTCATAAGTATAATCCTGGATGGTTGTTACAATATTCAATAATTTTATTAATCCATGATTCATACCAATGCCAATATTTTCCTGCAACCATTGTCCCAAACCCTTTTGCAGGATTTTTTGCATCAAATAATTTCCATAGTTGGGTATGTTGGTATATACCAAATCTGACATATCCATTTCCCTGAATAATATGAACTACTTGTTTAGCAAGAAATTTCTTTTTCACGATCTCTTTAATTATTGTATAAGCTGTATTTGTTTTATTAGCTAAGGGAGAATCACTTTTAACGAACTCAATTACTCGATCGGCTTGACCCTTGCGATTAGCCGTTTTTGGAACAAATAAAATTCTATAAGCATATTTCTGATTCGCGTATTCCTCCTCACTTAAACTCCCATCAAAATGATTAATATAGCTTTGGATATTTGAGGGAAGTCCAGTATGATCTGACAGCAAATCTTTTTGTTCTGTATCAATAGTTGAGAATTGCAAACTAAATGACAAATGCTGGTCAATACCTAATTTATTTCCAAACAAAACTTTTAAATAATGATTATAGTTTAAACAGCATGCTTGAAATCTTGCACTAAGTAAATCATCGATCCGAGTTGTCATTTGGTGTTCTATTTCATGTCGTAGGCCTATTAAAAATTTTAGATTATTCGCTGAATGTATATCTAAAGGAGACGATTCAGAATTAAGACAACGCTCTAATTCCCAATATTTATATGCTCCATTCTTAGTTTTGTCGAAAACACGTCTCCGATTTGGTTTTTTAAAATACCGATATTCAATTTTTTTACTACGATAATATGCATGTAATAAATAAGTCCATCCGATAATCATTAACACTATATCAGCTTCAGCTTTGAATGTAATATTTGGGTTATTACAAATTTGCACCGCGGCTAAACTTGCCTCACGAGATTTATTAATTAACTCCTTCTTTATTGATCCAATTCTTCGATCTCGTTGACTCATATAATAACACCCCCTTCTCTCCTCATAAATTTAGGCAGGAGATTGTCACGGAGATTTTCTAAAATTGAAATTTGTAAATAATTTCTTTCTACTTTATTCCAAACCCCATGACATATAGTTGAGAAATCATCCAATCTTTCTTGTGGAGGATTATGAAATTCAAGTTTTTCTAAATCTTCTGGTTTTAAGGAAGGATATGTTGAGGTAGACCCTTCTGCAATGGAATGTAAATATTCTGTCATTTCAGATGTTGTAAGCATAACATAAACAAAAAATGGATTAATTTTATTACATGAAATAACGCAGTAGCCAGTAGAAACAATAAGATTATTATCTGGATTCCTTATTATCCCATAATGTTTTTGATTGGGTCTCACAGTTGAAATTAAAATATCATTATGTCTTACAAGTCTTTTTGCTCTACTAGGAGCTTCTTTCAATGGTAAATACTGTAAATTATTTATCTTTCCTTCTGTTAATGAACTTGTATCCAGGTACTTAATTTCGAGAATATTGGAATCTTTTTTCAGCGATGACTTATTTGTTGTAACAAAGTCCCCAAGTTTCACTAATCCCCAATCCTCCTCCGCCTCTTCCACAAACCACTGCCGAAACAGCGGTTCAGACATAGCTTCGAGGATTTTATTCTGTCGGTGGAGAAGGTCTATTTTATCATCAAGTCTTGATAATACTCCTGCAATTGCTTTTTGTTCCGGGAGAGGTGGATATGAAATTGGTAATCCTTTTAGTATTTCAGTATTGATAGATGGCATAGTTGCACCAACTGAAATATTTAGTATATATTTACGAAACTTTTTTTGTTGGAAAAAATAACTAAGAAATCTTGAGTAAACAATTTTGGATGGTCTGACTCTTAACATTCTAGATGAAAACATCCATCCATTTTGATCTGAGCCTACCCAAGCACTTAAATCAACTGACCCAACACGAGTGAAAACAATATCACCTGTTTTAAGCAAATATTTTTCAAGACGGACCCTATCTTCCTCAGTTACACTCGGGTAATTAAAATTAGCTATCCGAAAGTTTATAATATGCTCAACCGTAACAACTGGAGTTCCTCCAGTAATATATTGATTATTTTTCAATTGACTTCCAAAGGGTCCTGTTTGAATTTCTGCTATATTCCATAAATCACAACAAACCCATTTAGACATTTTTATTCACCCTCTTCAGATTTTCCAGCATACTCACTGCTTCCATATCCATCTTCGAAAAAGCAAACCACTTTTTACCCAGATCTTTCAGCGAAGCCCCAAAATGGTACAATTCGAAGTCGTCCAGAATCAAAAACCGATCGTGAGAAACTGAAAACTCTTTCACTTCTACCGGTGAATATTGTTTGTTGAATTTTTTTATATCAAGTGTAAGTTGTTTGGAAATATTCTTTGTCAGAAGTGTAACAGGGACTCCTTTTTTTCTTTTCTCAAACAAGGTCAAGACAGTATCATCAACATAGTTATCAATTAGAACAATTGACTTTTTAGCAGAACGAATAAGATCCGAAACAAACTTCCAGGCATCAAATATTTGCCCATCATAGAAAATGCCTTGTTTGGGCTGTATTGTTTTACTCTCAATGGCAGTTAAAACTTTGTCAATTTTTTGATCATTCTGAATTTGCTTAAGCTCAAGAGTGTCCAAACGTTGGAATACTTGGGCATTTGTCGCAATAAAACGCCGCATATTAACAAAAGCATTCATAAGCTGAACACTTACTCTAACAGCTGTTTTACTCCGAAGCACTGCAGAGAGCATAGCAACACCTTGCTCAGTAAATACGTAGGGAAGATACCTTCTACCACCCCAACTTGAGGTCACAGATTGTGACCTCAAGATTTCAAGTTCATCTTCTTTAATCTGAAAACAGAAATTCTCCGGAAACCGCTCAATATTCCTTTTTACCGCCTGATTTAAGACTTTTGTTTCAACTTCATACACAGCTGCCAACTCTTGATCAAGCATAATCTGAAACCCACGAAGTGTATAAATACGGTTTTGTATTTCTTTGGTCGTTAATTTAATTAAATCGTTCATACCAATTTCACCTTCTTCAGATTT
>JAIOTT010000382.1 GCA_021106655.1 Bacteroidales bacterium | reverse complement strand
AGGCTGAGGTTAAGAAAAAAAACAGTAAATAATAAATCTTTCAAAATATTCATTTTATGCCTTTTAAAGATTTTAGTGAGATGCCTGTTTGGCAAAAAGCATTTGATTTAGTCATGGACATTTATAAAATAACAAAAACATTTCCAACAGAAGAGAAATATGGCTTAGTATCAGATATGCGTAGAGCAGCGACTTCTGTTACAAATAATATCGCAGAGGGATTTGGCAGATATGAAAGATTAGATAAAACAAGATTTTACAAGTTTTCGAGAGGGAGTTGTTATGAACTAATGAATCAAAATATGGTTTCCCATGCTCTATGTTTTTTATCAGAGAATAGCAAGAATGAATTAGTAAATGGCTACCGCGATGTAATATCAGGTTTGGATTCGATGATAAAAAGCATTGAAACATCACCCAAGAAATAGAATACTTACTCATAAAAAGAACGAAAACCTTAGCCTCAGCCTTAGCCTATAATTATGAAAAAAGTCCTTATCATAACATATTACTGGCCACCAAGTGGAGGAGCAGGTGTTCAGCGATGGCTGAAGCTTATTAAATATTTAAGGACTTACGGCTGGGAAGCTATAGTATATACTCCTGAAAATCCTGAAGCTCCCTCTCTCGACAATTCCCTGATGAAGGATATTCCTGAAGGTCTCAAGATCATTAAGACAAAGATATGGGAGCCATATACAGCATATAAAACTTTTATAGGCAAAAAAGACCAGGCTATTAATGCAGGCTTTTTATCTGAAACGAAAAAGCCCAGGTTTAGTGAAAATATTGCTGTATGGATAAGAGGAAATTTATTTATCCCTGATGCCAGGAAATTCTGGATAAAACCCTCCATCAAATACCTGGTCAAATATCTTGCAAAAAATCCGGTTAACGCTATTGTCTCAACAGGGCCACCTCACTCCATGCATATGATAGCCCTGGGGATCAAAAAAAAGCTCTCAATACCATGGCTTGCAGATTTCCGTGACCCGTGGACAAATATAGATTTTTATCATGAACTTAAATTAACATCATGGGCTGATTCTATTCATAAGCGAATGGAAAATAAAGTCCTTAGGTTAGCTGATAAAGTAGTAAGCGTTAGCTGGAACTGGGCATCAGACTTCGAAAAAATTACCAAGCGGAAAATCGATGTTGTAACAAATGGTTTCGATGAATCAGACTTTGAGAATCTTAATAAAAATCTAAGTGAAAAGTTTTCAATTGTTCATATTGGAGCAATGAATAAAGATAGAAATCCTATAAATTTATGGAAAGTCCTTTCATCACTTATCGAAAACAAACCAGGTCTTAAGAATGATATTGAAATACTGCTCATTGGTAAAAATGATTTCAGTGTTTTAGAATCAATAAAGGAGAATAATCTCGAATCATATCTTAAAACAATTAATTATCTTCCACATAATGAGGTAGTGGATTATACATCCAATGCACAGTTATTATTATTGGCTTTAAATAATACACCAAATGTGATGGGAATAATACCAGGTAAAATTTTCGAATATTTAGCATCCAAAAGACCTATTTTATGTTTGGGCTCTGTAAATGGAGATAGTGCAAGGATAATTATGAAAACACAAAGCGGAAAGGTTGTGGATTTTAATGATACTGATAAGCTCTATTATGAGATAGAAAGATATTATGAGCTTTTTCAAAAGAAATCTTTGTTTGTTAATTCTATTGGAATAGAAGAGTTTTCAAGAAGAAATCTTTGCGGACAAATAGTTGAATTACTTGATCAAATCTCAATAAATTCTAATACTGAGAATAATTAAATTAGCAATATACACAGAATCAAAAAACATATAAATAGCAGTTAATAGAATATAAACCAATACAAAAATTATTATGATCCAACTGTTATGGAAACTTTATTTAAGGCTAAAATATCGCAATTGTAAACTTAGGGGAGCTTCTTTTGCAAGAAATGTTAAATTTGAAGATCATGTCACAGTAGAATATGGTTCACATATTGGTGCTTCATTTATCGGAAGATATACTTATATCAATAAATATTGTATGGTGGATAAGAATGTTAAGAAGATCGGACGGTTCTGCTCAATTGCATATGGAGCAAAACTTGGACTTGGAGGCCACCCCACAAACTGGGTAAGTTCGCATCCTTTTACATACGATAAAAAATACAACTTTGTTGAAAACTCAATTGATTTCGAAGAATCAGAAGAAAAAAAAGATAATAAAACTATTATTGGAAATGATGTTTGGATAGGGGCTAATGCAATAGTCCTGGCTGGAGTAAAAATCGGGAATGGTGCTATTATCGGAGCGAATTCACTGGTAAATAAAAATATTGAGCCTTATTCAATTGTATTTGGGAATCCTGCTGTTCATAAGAGATACAGGTTTGATAAGGAAACGTGTTCAAATTTGCATGAATTGAAATGGTGGAATTTTCCTATTAATAGGTTAAGGAAAAACATTCAATATTTTAATAATCCTCAACTGCTATTTGATAAAGCAATGAATGGAGATATTTGACTGTAAAGCAAATATCTACATAACAATAAATACATTGGGTACACATTAAACACATTTTTTTTAATCTTGATTGTTATGTAATAAAATAGTGTACATCTTTGCAAACATTCAAAGATTACTTCATCATCAAAGAATAAATTATGGATAAAAGCCAGCAAATATGTATAATGGGCCTTGGATATATTGGTTTACCAACGGCAGCTATTCTTGCAAACAGAGGGTTTAATGTTCATGGAGTTGACGTTATTCCAGAAGTAGTAAAAAAAACAAATAGCGGAGAGGTTCATATCGTTGAGCCCGGCCTGGGTTCATTTGTTAAGTCTGCTGTATTCTCAGGCAAACTGTTAGCAGCAAGCAATCCTATTGAAGCTGATATTTTTATGATCGCAGTGCCAACGCCAATTGATGATAAAAATATACCGGATCTGTCGTATGTATTTGATTCCGTTAATATGATCTTACCATTTCTTAAAAATGGTAATCTTATAATTATAGAATCTACATCACCTGTCGGAACAACTGATCAAGTAAAAGAAATGATAATTAATGCTCGGCCTGATTTAGATTCAGTTCATTATGCATATTGCCCTGAAAGGGTTCTTCCAGGTCGGACGATGAAAGAACTAATAGAAAATGACAGAATCGTTGGAGGAGACTCCACAGAAGCTGCAGAAAAGGCCAAGCAATTTTATTCAACATTTGTTGAAGGAGATATTCTAATCACAAACTCAAAAACAGCCGAGATGGCCAAACTGGTCGAAAACTCATTCAGGGATATTAATATTGCTTTTGCCAATGAACTATCCATAATTTGTGATAAGCTAAACATAAACGTTTGGGAGTTGATCAGATTGGCAAACCGACATCCCCGGGTAAACATATTAAGGCCGGGAAGCGGTGTTGGAGGACATTGTATCGCAATAGATCCCTGGTTTATTGTCTCATCCGCCAAGAGTGATTCTAAAATTATCAGAATGGCGAGGGAAATAAACAACTTTAAACCTGTTTGGGTTACCAATAAAATTGCTAGCTTAGTATCAGATTACAAAGAAAGATATCATAAAGAACCCGTAATTGCATGTATGGGAATAGCCTTTAAGCCAAATATTGATGATCTCAGAGAATCCCCTTCATTACAAATAGTTGATACATTGTTAGATCAAGAAAGAGAACTATTAGTTGTTGAACCTAATATTGAAGAACACGAAAAATTTGAACTTAGTGATTATAATGATGCCATTAATAAAGCTGACATTTTATTATTTCTGGTTGCACATGATGAGTTCAAAGAACTAAGTATTCCAGAAGGAAAAACAGTGTTGGATATTTGCGGTATTTTTGAATAAAATTAAAAGACAGAAATGAAAAAAGTACTATTTGTTTTTGGAACACGACCTGAAGCAATAAAATTAGCCCCACTTGTCAAGGAAATTCAAAAATATCCTGAAAATTTCGAATATAAAGTCTGTATAACAGCTCAGCACAGGGAGATGCTGGATCAAGTGTTAGACTTTTTCTCAATTAATCCTGATTATGACCTTGATCTGATGAAACCTAACCAAAGCCTAACTGATATTACAAAAAGAGCTCTTGGAGGTGTTAGTGAAGTAATTGCTTCCTTTAAACCTGACTTAACTATTGTCCAGGGAGATACAACAACTGCATTCACAGGTGCACTTGCCGGTTTTTATAATAAATCAAAAATTGTCCATATAGAAGCGGGATTAAGAACAGGCAATAAGTTTTCTCCATATCCTGAAGAGATGAACCGCATTCTGGTAGGACATATCACAGATTACCACTTTGCTCCTACTATAGAGGCTGAACAAAATTTATTTAAAGAAGGAATAAGAGAGAATGTATGGGTTGTTGGAAATACAGTAATCGATGCTTTAATCCTTGGATTAAATATTATCAGAGAAAGAGGCGACAAGGAGTTTATACAGAAATTTAGTTTTATTGATTTCAGCAAAAGAATTATTCTTGTGACCAGTCACCGCAGGGAAAGTTTTGGAAAACCTTTTGAAGACATCTGTGGTGCCCTTAAAACAATTGTCGAGAATAATGATGTGGAGCTGGTGTACCCTGTGCACTTAAATCCTAATATAAAAGTGCCAGTTAATAAAATTCTGGGTGGCATAAAAAAGATTCATCTAATTGAACCTCTTAATTATCCTGAGTTAATATGGCTGATGAACAATTCTTACCTAATATTAACCGACTCAGGTGGTATCCAGGAAGAAGGACCATCACTTGGAAAACCAATCCTGGTAATGCGTGATGTTACTGAACGTATGGAAGGTATTGAAGCCGGAACAGCTATATTAGTTGGCACAAATATAAATGTTATTATCGAGTCAGCAAATAACTTACTGCAAAATGAGGATGAATACCAGAAAATGGCAAAAGCATCAAATCCCTATGGGGATGGGAAAACCTCTGAGAGAGTGGTAAAAATTTTATTGGCTTGAAACAAGTAAACAATAAAGTTCTCAGAAAACATTTTTTTATGATGGCATGCACTGTAATGAAAAAGGAATGAAGAGTATTTGGAATTAGAGTGATTTAATAAACTTCACGCAACGCTCACTGGCTTTTCCATCGATTTTATAAGCGTTTCTGGAAATATATTTATCATATGCATCCTTGTTGATGGTTAAGACACCCTTTAATATCTTTTCAATATAATTTTTCAGTTCGCTATCATTTGTTGCCTGAAATGCAACTCCTTCCTTATGATATCGTTGCATATCAAGCATAAGAGGATCATGTATAATTAGTGGTTTATAAAAATAAACTGTCTCTGTTCCTACTGTCGAAAAGGCGGTTATTAAAATATCACATACTGAAAGCAAAAGGAAGAGATCAATATCATGCATTATCTTATAATTCGAACAAGCAGTTTCCTTTGCTAAATTATGATAATAACCTGCATCATTTCTTTCAATAGGATGAGGCTTAATAACCAAAAACACCTCCTCCAAATCTCTTACTGCCTTAAATACATCAACTGCTGCTTGTCTGCGTAATTTCGGATCTTGTTGAGGTTGTGAAGCAAAAACAACAAGTTTTTTCCCCGGCTCTATGTGTTTTAAGATACTTTGCTTATCAACTGAATTGAGCTTTGGAATAATATCTGTCCTTGGCTGTCCGGTGATCTTAATACTTTCATGAGGGAAGTTCCCATCTTTCACCAGGGTATCCTTCCACTTATCCCCCCAAAGCAAAGTATGATCAGTCATCACTTTCTTTTCTTTGTCATGCTTTGAATACATATAAGCTATATGTAAATCCGAAAGGGCACCATGCTGTATACCAATAGTAGTCATATTATTCTTTTTTGCTGCATCAAGTATACTTTTTACTCCCGGGCTGTTTTCATCAATAGCGGAGATCGTCTTGAAGGAGTATTTTAAAAAAAACCTGTCGTAAGCAAAATATTTCAGCATATACAGCATACTACTCTTATGGAGAGCTCTGTAACGCGCAATAATGAATTTCTCCTGCTTCGAGAGTGCCGAGCTTTCAATAATATTATAAACACCAAATAAGCTTTTCGAAATATCTTTTAATCTCTTACGAACCTTTGATGATAATATAGCCCTGAGCAAAATATACTCGCCATAAAATCGTGTCTTATCTTTATGAACACTAGAGAAGTGATGTCTGGTGATCCTGAATTTACCCCCGGAAAGAAATTTTGGCATCTGGGCAAAATTAAGAATAACAAATTCTGAGTCAAGTTTATCAAACAAATATGAAAAAACATAGTTATCTTGTATCGTCTTCAGGGTTCTAATATCAAGACAAGGCTGCCTTCGTGTATGGTCCAGCACGATATGATCAATTTTCACAAGTCTTTTTATTCTTAACAAAGCAAAAAAAGATCTTATTAGGACAAAAAGAATATAATTAAAAAGAGAGAGATAACTTATCTTTCGTGATTTCATATCACTCCTGCTTCTTATCACAACTTCTGATGAAAAACCGGAATAACTTTCCAGATCATTATTCTCTGAGAAATATATCACCTTTTTATATTCAGGATTCTGCATCTCTATTGCAGCATGCTCATAAGCCAGCTCCCGTACATAAAAATACGTCCTGAACTTTTGAAAATAATATATCCCGGCTTTCTCAAAACTAAACCAATCGCTGATACTTTTACTATTTACGATCTTATCTCCAAAATCAACCATTGTCTTTAACATACTATGGTTAATTTCAGCTTTCTTTTCAGGTGGAAGATCAAACTTCATAACACCAATATCCTCCATTTCAACACTCAGCTCTTTTAGTGAAAATATCTTATACTCTCCACTACCTGCCCATACCCTAATCTCATCCATTTCGCCGGGACTAAGGGTTCTGTTAATAATAACGCTAATCATAATTTTAAAACTTTTCGTTTGATCTCTTTTCTGTATAATATTGACAAGCTTACAAAAATTGTAAGTATAACCAAAACAGCCGTGATATATGGATTTATATTAAAAATAACTTTAAGGATTTCAAGAATGATAGTTATGCCAACGATAACAAAAGGATAAACAAACACTTTATTAATATTCCAGCTGATCTTTACTAATTTGTTCTGATAATAATAAATTAAAATGACTTGTATGAACAATGCAACTATTGAAGCTGCAACTGCTCCATATATTTGCCAGATGGGTATCAGGAGGAAATTAAGCCCAAGATTTACTATTAAAGCAAATGTGTTTATATAAAAGAAAATTCGGGTTTTTTTCAGATAATAAACAGGGTTTGAAAAGACAATAAACTGCATTCTGACCAAAAATCTAACAAAGATGATGGTGATTAAGCTGCTTGCAAGTTTGAGTTCCGTTTCATAAAGAAATGTCAGATACAACATTGTAGGTATTATAATTAACGCAATCAACACCTGTGTTTGAGCCAGTAATATGTTTGAGATCTTTTTTATCTCCTCCTGTTTTTCCTTTATTCCTAATGACATCATTCTAAATATCTCAGGTTGGGCTGCCCCGGCAAGTCCCTGCGCTATCATTTGAAAACCCAGTGCAAATCTCAGGGCAGTGTCGTAGATACCAAGCTCTGTTGGGGAGGCCTCAAGGAAAAACCTGTCGGCAAATAATATTCCCCACGAAACCAGTCCATACTGAAATAACGGCCTTGCAAATTTATTAACCGCCTTCATCAGTTGGAAATCATACTTATAACCACAATGATAGTATAAGTATATCAACAAGCTTAATGCTGTGACTCCACCCCCTATGGCTGTTCCATAAATATATCCTACAAAGCTCATATCATAATAAAAGAGGGCAATAAGCTGTGCTATCGTTCTGATTATCCCCAGGGCTACATTTATCAATACAAAACGAAACACCTTTTTCTCATTCCTATAAAGTGTTGCCACGCTGATGTTGATAGCCCTGTTGATACCAATTATTATCGTAGCAAGACCATATTTCGAAAAGTCCTGCAAGCCTTCCTGGGAGAACAGACTACCGATAAAATTCCCGAATATCAGTACTATTCCTACTAGAATAAGGCCTCTGAAAAGAATTGAGCTAAGTATACTTGAAACCAGCCGATTGTAGCCCTTTCTATCATCCATATAATCATAATAGAACCTGTTGATGGCATTACCCATCGCATAAATAGCAAAAGTAAAGGCAAGCGTACTTATAGCTTCAGTAATAGCCAGCTGGGAAAAATCTATTGGGCCTAATCTGTCATAACCTTCGATCACAGGCATGATCAACAACTGCAGAAGAGGTGGAAAAGCAGCTACAAGAGTGTAGATTATAGATAGTTTAAAATATTCCCTGATGTTAAACTTCATAGCTAAATTAATAATTAAAATTTAAACATAAAGGAGAAATGTAATTACTACAGACATAGAAATAATTGCTTTGTCCAAATATACAATAAAAACACTTATCGGGATTATTTGTTACAAAATCACCGTTAAAAAGTGTTAACAGGAGAAGGAATGGCTAGGGTTGAATCAATGTTCTTAGACTTTTTGACTTCTTAACGGCCTGGGAGATGCTTGCATTAAGTTCAAAGCCAACAAGAAGAATTATTGAATTAAAATATATCCATAACAGAAAGACAATCAAAGTTCCAATTGATCCATAAAGAGTGTTGTATTTGGAAAAATTTCCAATATAAAAATTAAAGCCAAGCGAAATAACAAGTGCCAATAATGTTGCAAGGGAAGAGCCTGCAGAAATAAATCTATACCTTTCTTTTTTCACCGGTCCAAAATAATACAGAAACGATATCATAAAAAAGAACATAGCAAGTATTACAATCCACTTTCCAAACTGAATAAGGTAATAGGTAATGTTTGTATGTAACATCCCTTTATCTACCATAAAATTCAGACTTGTAGTCCCTAGGGTTATTAAGCTTATTGATAAAATTATCAGAATCGAAATAACTAAAACCAGAAAGATAGATGTTATTCGTTGCTTCATCCATTTCCTTGTTTCCACGCTGTGGTATGTATTGTTGAATGCCTGTATCATACTGCTTACACCTTTCGTAGAAAAATATAAGGTCATAATGAAACCGATTGACAAAAGGCCTTTCTGTGGTCTTGTTATGATGTCTTCAAGAGTAGCTTCCACCATTGTGTAGGCATTTTCAGGGATTACCTGTTTCATAAGATCCAGAAGAGCGTCCTGAAAATTATTGATTGGGATATAAGGAATAAGGGTAAAGAAAAAAAGTATAGCGGGAAAAAGCGATAAAAAAAACGAGAATGCTATAGAGGATGCTCTTAATGTAATGTATCCTTTCTGCATACCCTTAATGAAAAATACAAGTACATCAAATAATGGCATGCCGTCAAATCCGGGTAGGATTATTTTTCTTGACCACAGATGGAGTATCCTGACAGTCTTTAAATTAAGTATCCTGTCAACATATTGTTCATATATTGATTTTGCTTTCTTTGCTGACAAATCAAATCATTATTTAGATCAATAAACTTCAATCTATTGCTTTCATACTCATATCCAGGCTTCTGATCTGGTGTGTAAGGGCTCCGACTGAGATAAAGTCGACTCCGGTTTCAGCATATTCCCTGATATTATCGATAGTTATACCGCCTGAGGCTTCAGTTTCAAATTTCCCTCCTATCATTCTAACTGCAATTTTCATGTCGGAGGCATTAAAATTATCAAGCATGACCCTGTGAATGCCACCAATAGAAATTACCTGTTGCAATTCATTAAAATCCCTCACTTCTATCTCTATTTTCAGATCTTTATTATTTTCGTCGAGATATTTTAATGTTGAAGTTATTGCCTGCTCAATCCCGCCGGCGAAATCCACATGATTATCCTTGATCATGATCATGTCGTATAATCCAAACCTATGATTGTGTCCTCCGCCTGTCTTTACAGCATATTTTTCAAGTTCTCTCAGCAGCGGAGTAGTTTTTCGTGTATCCAGAACCTTTGTTTTTAAACCACTAAGTTTATCCACGACCTGCCTTGTATAAGTCGCAACACCGCTCATACGTTGTAAAAAATTAAGGGCAAGTCTTTCTGCTGATAATAATGATATGGAGTTTCCTTCAACTTCAAATGCAATATCGCCCGGATCTATTCTGTTCCCATCTTTAAGTATTGCATTAAAAGTCGTAGCAGGATCCACTTTATGAAAGACTTTTTCGGCAATTTGTATTCCGGCCAGTATACCTGTTTGTTTCACAAATAATCCTGCTCTTCCCTTTGCTGTTGTCTGAATTGTTGCCATGGATGTATGATCCCCGTCGCCCAGATCCTCAATAAGAGCATTCTCAATAATTTGATCGATAGTCATTATAAAAATATCAGATATTAATATAGTATAAAACCTTATTCAACCTCAATTTGCATCTGATGAATAAGGGCTTTCCCATTTGTATTCTTGATGAGAAAATATAAACGGTATGAGTTATTGGAAGCTGTAAGAGTACCTATTGCATATCGCGAACCGTCATTCGATGAGCCCTCATGGTTGATCTTAAAGGACTTAGGTTTGTTTTTTTCAAAAAAATCTTTTATTATAAGCTCCGCCTGAACTTTACTATATGTTCCATCTTTCCCCGGAACACTAAGATCAATAGTAGTATTGAAATGAATTGCCAGTTCTTTTGCATTTCCCTTAACGATTGCATTTTTTATCTCATCCATGCTTGTAGTACTTTCCTGAGCAGAGGCTAAAGAAGCTGAAAGAGCATTGGCAAAGATCAGGACCAGAACAATTAATGATGTAGATTTCATTTCCGTAATTTAAATAATATTAGCAAATACCAAACCAAAAACACTAGTGTAGAATTAATAAAACCAGAGTAATTTAATATGCAAATTTAATAAATTTTATCAATAATATCATGTAAAAAGATAAGGCTTTACAAATTTGTTAATGATAAACCTACGATGAACTATAACAAAATCTATGGTCTGGGTCAAGCTATTAGATGGTAATAAATTCTAAGTTCTTAAAAAATAAAACATATTCAGTCATGGTCAAGCTACACGCTATGGACTGCGGACTACCTACTGTTAACTGAATTTTTACTATATTTGTTTAAAATTTACTTATGGAAAAGATTGCAATATTCCCCGGATCATTTGATCCTATTACCAAAGGGCATGAATCAATTGTCCTGAGATCATTGAAGCTGTTTGATAAAACAATTATAGCTATTGGCGAAAATGCCGACAAGGAAGATTTTTTTTCAATTGAACTGCGCATAAAATGGATAGAGGAAGTCTTCTCAGAATTCCATTCGGTTAGTGTGGTAAAATACAAAGGGCTTACTATTGAACTTTGCAAACAATTTAACGCTAAATATATTCTCAGGGGCTTACGTACGTCAGCTGACTTTGAATTTGAAAGAAGTATCGGACAAATAAATAAGAATTTACTCCCTGGCATTGAGACCATATTTCTGCTGACAAAAGCTGAGCATACAGCAATAACATCTTCTATTGTACGTGAGATATTTCGTCATGGAGGTGACATTCAACAATTTATCCCTGACAAACTGGATATTAGCAAAATCGACAGAAGTAAACTGTTGGAATAAATTCGCTCATTTTTCGTTTGTCTTTTCTGAATTAATTTAGAAAGAGCTTAAAAAAATGAATATGCCACTAAGTCTCAAAGGCACCAAGATTCACAAAAAATATATACCAGGCTTGAAGTGCTTTGTGAACCTTAGTGTCTTAGTGTTTTTGTGGCAATAAAAATGCTGGATTAGATTCAATTTATAATTATTTTTTGGGATATTATGTTGACCAGACTTATTATATCATTATTATTTGTTATTTCACCTTCATTACTGCTTGCAAAAAACACTGTTATTACCGGTAGTGCTCCGGCTTTTACAGGCATGACTGTCAGGCTGACAAGCTTTAAAGATTATATTTCAGATAAAGAATACCTGATAGCTTCAGCAAAAATTGACAAGAGTGGTAATTTCAGGCTTGCCTTTGACATTAATACAACTACTTACGCTTTTCTGAACCTTGATTTTCGCAGATCTGAGATATATTTAATACCGGGATCTTCATATGATTTAAAGATAAAATCTCCTGCTGAAAAACAAAAGAATGTTAATCCTTTTCTTGCTGAAACAATTTTGGAGTTTGAGATTATGAAGGCAGCAGATGATGACATCAATTTACTTATCCATAATCTTAATGTTCAGTATAATACTTTCATCGCAGATAAGAATAATTTTAATGCTTTATACAGGAAAAGGGATAAATCAAGAATAGATACTTTTAAAAACCAGGTCAGTCAACATTTTCCGGATATTACAAATCTATATTTCAGGAACTTCGTTAAATATAAAATTGCCTCTCTCGAAAATCTTGCAAGGATAACATCAAAGAAAAAATTATTTGTTAAATATTTTATTGATAAGCCTATCTTATACGATCACATTGAATATATGGATTTTTTCAATCAGTTTTTTAATAATTACATTATCTCTTCTCCACAAATTAAGTATAACGACCTAGTTGTTGCAGTTGAGCAGAAGCAGGATTATTTTTCCTTGCTCGACTATCTAGGTAAAGACACATTACTAAAAAATGAAGTTCTTCGTGAAATGGTTATGCTAAGAGGTCTGAAAGATATGCTTATTAAAGCTGAATTCACAAAATCTAAGATCATTAAGATATTAAATGATTTTTCTGTGAAAAGTAAATTCGAAAAACACAGAGATATCGCAAAAAATCTTGTCAGTATGATGAACAAACTTCAGCCCGGCACTGAAGCTCCTGCTTTTAGTTTGAAAGATCTGGAGGGAGATACAGTTTGTCTTAAAGATTTCAGTGGTAAATATGTATACTTATGTTTCTGGACAAGCTGGTGTGTGCCCTGTATCAAAGAATTTGAGGCCATCTCAAAGCTTTATTACGAGTATAATAATGATATTGAATTTCTGGGTATTTCAGTTGATAAAGAATATTCAAGTATGTATCATTTTCTGAATGAGAAGAAATACCCCTGGGCCAATTTTCATTATGATAATGATATCGACCTCATTGAAGATTATGAAATAAAAACCTATCCATTATTTGTTTTGATCAACAGGAAGGGCAAGATCATCAGGTATCCTGCGCCCTCACCAAGTCAAAACATTGAAATGATCTTCGGGAAATTACTATTCGACGAAAGCCGGAGGTAGGGATGTGAAAATTGAAAAATTAACCTTCCCATATCTACGCTGGTCCTTTAAATTCGGAAAAGTTGAAAAATCGATAGCTTTGGAATGTTCAATAATTAGCCACCCATCCTCATTAAGCATCTTCCTGCTAAAAACAAGTTCCGGAATGCTTTTAATTCCTTCCATGTCGTATGGTGGATCTGCAAATATCAGATCAAAACTTCTTTCATTATTTTTTAAGAATTGAAACACATCTGATTGAATTACCTCCAGATTTGCAAGCTTAAGAATTTCTGCAGTTTTTTTTATAAAAGCTGAGCATTTATGGTTCATATCAACTGCCAGTACTTCCTTTGCCCCCCTGGAACAGAACTCATATGATATATTTCCAGTACCTGCAAACATATCCAGAACTTTTATATCCTCAAAATAAAAATTGTTATGAATGATATTAAAAATTGATTCTTTTGCCTGATCAGTAGTAGGACGGACAAGTAACTGAGTGGGAGCAATGATTCTTCTTCCCCTGTATTTTCCACTTATTATACGCAAAGGTTGGCATTTAACAGATTATAAAAAAAATGGGGGGGAATATCGTCAAAAACATCAATATAGCGGAAATCATCATTCCGTTCAATAAAAGAGACATCCCTTATGTAGTTGCAAATATTTTTATGTGCTTCAGATTCCTTCTCAATCTCCCCCATTAAAACGAGTGAAATATTGTGTATATCCAGTTTAAACTGCTTGATAACATTAAATAAATAAATTATCATGTCTTTATCAGCTAAAACCCTGTAGGTATTAAAGTAAATCAATTCGCCCTCTCTTGAAATGATCAAGTCAAACTGTTCAGACTGTACATTAACAAATAATTGCGTTTTCAGTGTTTTGTCAACAAGCTTCGAAAATACATTCATTAACAGGGTGCTTGAATAATGGAAAATCTTACAGTTTTTGAATGTCCGAGAAAGTTTGTTCTCAAGGAAATCGGGCAAAGCATAAACATTATAAACATCCAGCCCCGCCAGTTGATCATAATAAAGATCCACATTCTCTTTTTTCCTTTGCACAAAGTCCAAATAATCTTCTTTGTGTGATCTATCAAACAATAAAGAGGGAACAAGGGTTGAACGTCTATTTACATAGATAACACGGACTTCTTTGAAAGGATTTTTTAACCATTTAAACTGAGAGATCAGTTCATCAAGCTTTTCAACATATAAGGTTTCTGTTGTACCTCTCTGCTTTTTTGATTTTTTCTGATGCAAAGAGTATGATGAAAGCGCAATATATTTATTCGAAATTTTATCGAGAATACAGTATGAAAACCAGTCTTTTGAAAGTTGAATGGACAAGATATAATTACAACTTACCTCTTTGCTTATATCTTCATTATCAGGGCAAATATCAGTATTGACATACTCATGCATTTTCTCAGGAATAATATTATTCCCAATTTCCGTCAGTGGAAGGCTCCGACATTGAACCAACCTTAAGATCCGTAACTGATTCTCTAGAGACAAGTTCTTCGTTAAGACCTTTAAGATAAAATTCCTTTCTGGCGATAGCTTCAAACACATTTACTTTAACCTTTCCCTTTTCAATTTCACCAGCACTCATGATAAACTCCTCTCCATCAGAAAAAGGTATGAAGGCAAGATCTTTAATTTTGAAATTTGGGCCTTTGTGCTTAAACAATGAATCTTTCACGAGTACAAATGCTATGGTATCATTGATAGTTTTTGTAAAGGTAGTATCTTCCGGATCAGGAATAATTTTGACAACAGGTATTTCACCTGTTTCTAAAAAATCAATCAGCGTATCAAAATTATGAGCATAAATGCCATTTATTGCTTTAAAGGAAAATTGGGCAGCTCTGATATCTTTCAGGCTTTGAATAACAACATCTGATCTTTTGCGCTGCTCTTTATCAAACCGGACAGTTTTCATAAAGCTTTCTACAACGAAATAAGCTAAAACAATAATTACTATAAACAGAACGACCTTAATAATAGTATTTTTCATCCTTTAATAATGTTAATGATTTATATTCAATTGTTATATATGCAAATCAAGGGTTATAGGTTATATAGATAAATTAACACTTTAAACTTGGAAACAATAACTAACCACTAATAACGCCAATCAAGGGTTGAAAGTTCAATTGCCACAAAAACTCCAAGACTCTAAGGTTCACAAAGTTAATAATGTCGCCATTTGTCAGTCTTCGTGATATCTTTGTGTCTTCATGCCTTAGTGGCTAATTTTCAGCATATTATTTTTTCAACTCTTGATTCGCATTAATAACTAATCACTAATAACATCAGTTTTTGTTGATGTAATTGCAAATTTAAAGCTTTTTTTCAAAAGTAATATTTTTCAGACTTTTATTTCAAGAAATTTTTCTTAAAATATAATTAAAGTATCTTTTGGAATTTAAAAGAACATTTGCTATTTTTGAGGGAATCCCTATTACATCCGGGATTATGGAATTCAATAACATTTGCCTGAGGTGACAAATACATTATTAACCATAAAAAGATCAACATTATGCAAACCTATCTATTACTTACCAAATTGTCTACTGACCTTTCAATGCAAATGAAGGACAGAGCAGAAATAGGGAGAAACTGGCTAAAACAGGTTAGGGAAAAATGTCCTGAAGTTAAGTTTATTGCTCATTATGCTTTACTCGGAAGGTATGATTTTCTTGACATTTATGAAGCACCAGATGAAGAGACTGCAGCCAAAGTATCGTTTATCAGTCAGGCACATGGAGCTTTATCGTCAGAAAGCATGGCAGCTATACCTTATAAGAGGTTTCTGGAAATTACGGAAGAGATATCCTGAAGGAATTTCTAATTGCATTAATGACTAATTAATGTACAATAAATAATTCTTAATTTCTAACCTGATTAATTCATAAGCTTTGTGGTACTTTGTGCAATCCTTTGTGTATCCTTTGTGGTTAATCTTTTTTT
>JAIOTT010000330.1 GCA_021106655.1 Bacteroidales bacterium | reverse complement strand
TGTTGTTTGTTTATTACTTTAAATCCTTCAAATTTTATCGTTGTACCAAGTTCATCTTCAATTCTTTTGGTTTTGATCTCTACCTGGGCAATCGCACCGATTGAAGCAAGGGCTTCACCACGAAAACCCATGGTTCGGATTTTGAAAAGATCATTTGCATCTTTTATCTTAGATGTAGCATGTCTTTCAAAACACATCCTTGCATCAGTAACAGACATACCACATCCATCATCAACAACTTGTATCAGTGATTTTCCTGCATTTTTTATAATAAGTTTAATATCTGTTGCACCTGAATCAATAGCATTCTCCAATAATTCTTTTACAGCTGATGCAGGCCGTTGAATTACTTCTCCGGCAGCAATCTTATTTGCAACAGAGTCAGGTAATAATCTTATTATATCTGGCATGTTTATGGTCTTAAAAAAAATACAAAATTTCCTCTTCGCAGCTCTTTTTGCTCAAATAATACATCTCTCGCCCCAAATAAGAATTACATAAAAAAGATAAAGTAAATCAGGGCTATCGCAATGATCAGATATATTACCATTGAGCGTTTAAGTGCTTCACGCTTTGTTTTTTTATCTGATTTATGCCAGCTTTTGTCTAACTCCCTCCTTAATTCAGCAACTTCCTTAGTCTGATTAATTTGTTTTTGTCTTTCCTCTAATTCTTCTTTTTCCTGGTCATAATACCTTGGCTTATAGTTAAAAGCTTTTGGTTTTGGGCGCCTGAAAAATACTACTCTCATCAGTGTGGATTTTTGCTTGCAAAGGTACATATTTTAACCTAAAGAAGATAAATGATATGCATTAATGTTTGAAATTGGAAATTGGGAATTTGAGTCCTGAGCCTTCTCTGAAAAATTCTTTTTTAGCCACTAAGTCTCAAAGACACAATCCTGATATTTATCAGGCCATTAAGAGAATAGTGCTGGATTCAAGGTCTTTGTGAAGCGTAGTGCCTTAGGATCTTTGTGGTATTTTCTTAATTTTTAATTTTTCGGAGCAGACTCAACCTTTGAATCATTGTATAATTGTATCTTTGTATAATTGAATCTTTGAATCTTTTATACATGGCTGATAATTTAAAAAAACTAATAGTAGTTGGCGATCGTTTGCTGGTTAAGCCAAGTTCTTTGTCGGATAAGACAAAAGGTGGCTTGTTTCTACCTCCGGGATACAAGGAAAAGGAAGAAATCCAAACAGGATATATAATAAAAGTCGGGCCGGGTTATCCAATACCTCTGCCATCTGAAGACATGGATGAGACATGGAAGAATTCAGAAGAAAAAGTTAAGTATATTCCGCTACAGGCAAAGGAAGGAGATAAGGCAATCTTTCTTCAAAAAGGAGCAATTGAAATAGTATATAATAATGAAAAGTACTATATAGTTCCACAACACTCAGTCCTGTTACTTGAGCGAATGGATGATCTTTTTGATTAGCTTCGCGCTATTTAGTTAATTGGTTAAGTAAGTTAATTAGGTGAGTAGGGAAGAATGTATGCAGGTTAACCACCCTCCGGTTTAAATTATTTTATGTGTAATTAACCATTGAATTACAATTTAATTACCACATAATTACAGTTTAATCACCACTTAATTACCATTGAATAAGGTCGAATATAGGCTGTTTTTGAAAGATTATGAGTGGATTTTTGCCAGGGACGGAAACCTCAACTGAACAAAATAAAATCCTCCAAAAAATACACCACTATAAAAAAGATCTCCTATAATTCCACTGTTAAAGAATGGCAGACCGGCAGTATAACATGCAATTAATCCTGCAAAACTTTGTGCATAATATGGACTTCCAAGCCAGACTGCAAAATTAGTGATAAGGAAGAAAATAACAGAACCACTAACAGTTGCTAATAAGACAGAACCAAATTTAACCCTGTTCCTTAAGATAAATCCAATCATTACAATTATGGCAAAGCTAAGATATATAGATAACATATAGGAATGAAATCCTAAGAATACATCTGCAATTAACATGGCAAAGATTGGAATTGCAAAAGCCAGTGACTTTTTATTTATATAGGTACCACCAAAAAGTGCAATTGCTGCAATAGGTGTAAAATTTGGCCAGTGAGGGAGTAATCTGAACATTGCTCCAACAAATATTACACTAATTATAAAAATGAATCTGGGGGTAAAAAGTTTTTTAATCATTTTTTTGCTTATTATTAATGAATAAGAGCAAAAATATACAAAATTGATGAGTTTTTATAAATTGCTTTGATTTTTTTCTAACAATAATAAATTTAATAACTTTGTAACTTAAGAAGATTGAGTATTTCATCTTTGAGTTTACTGCGATTATTTTTAGCTTTTCGGGGTAGTCTTAGCTTTTAATCAACAAAAAATATGAAAAGATATATTATATTACTTTACATTTTAATGTTTGTTTTTTTTCAATCATGCCGGGACAAACAACAACATGCTGATCTGGTAATTCATAATGCAAAAGTGTATACTGTGAATGATGATTTTAGTATTGCTGAGAGTTTTGCAATAAAAGATGGATTTTTTATTGAGGTTGGCACAGACGAGGAAATTCTTAATAAATATTCTGCTAACGAATTTATTGACCTTGATGGAATGGCAGTTTACCCGGGATTTATTGATGCGCATTGCCATTTTTATTATTATGGACTTGGGTTGCAGAGGGATGTAGACCTCGTGGGTACTAAGTCATTTAAAGATGTTATTGAATTATTGAAAGAACATCATAAAAAATATCCTTCCGAATGGATTGTGGGCAGAGGCTGGGATCAAAACGACTGGGATGTAAAAGAATTTCCGGACAAAAAAGCTCTTGATGAAAACTTTCCTGATAATCCTGTTTATATTACAAGGATTGATGGGCATGCAGCATTAGTTAATTCTTTGGCCATTAAAAAAGCTGGAATAGATAATAGTACTGTTGTTAAAGGAGGAGAGTTTAAAGTTTTGAATAATGAATTCACCGGGATACTTATTGACAATGCACTGGAATTAGTAAGAGATATTATCCCAAAAAGTACCAGGAATGAAAAAATAAAAGGACTTGTCGATGCACAGGAAAATTGCTTTTCTGTCGGGCTTACTTCAATTGCTGATGCAGGACTTGAGACATATGTTATACGGTTGATAGACTCTTTACAGAATGAAGCTACTTTAAATATCAGGATTTATGCTATGTTAGATACTGATAAAGATGGATATAAAGAGTTTATGAATGGGGGAATATACAAAACAGATAAGCTAAATGTTCGTTCTGTGAAATTATATGCTGATGGTGCTTTAGGGTCAAGAGGAGCTCGTTTGATAGAAGCATACTCTGATGATACATCTAATTATGGATTAATTATAAAGGATCCCAGCTTTTATAAAGAAGTTTGCAATATGGCATTTGAAAAAGGTTATCAGGTTAACACTCATGCAATCGGTGATTCAGGAGTAAGGATGATGTTAAGGATTTACGGTGATGTTTTAGAAGATACGAACGATCTTAGATGGAGAATTGAGCACGCACAAGTTGTTCATCCGGATGACATACACTTTTTCAAAACATATTCAATTATTCCATCAGTTCAGGCAACACATGCAACATCTGATATGTATTGGGCTGATGAACGACTTGGAGAGAAAAGGCTCAAATGGGCATATGCATATAAATCCTTACTTGAACAAAATGACTGGTTACCTAATGGTACAGATTTTCCTATAGAAAGCATTAATCCGGTTTACACATTTTATGCTGCTGTTTTCCGTAAAGATCTCAATGGATATCCGGAAGAAGGTTTTAATCCGGAGAATGCAATAAGCAGGGAAGAAGCACTTAGATCAATTACAATCTGGGCTGCAAAAGCAGCATTTGAAGAAAATGAGAAAGGAAGTATTGAAAAAGGAAAGTTTGCTGATTTTGTTGTTTTAGATAATGATCTGATGGAGATAACCGAAGCAGATATCCCTAAGATAAAAGTTAAAAAAACTTTTTTGTCTGGAGAAAAAGTCTTTCAGGGGAAGTAAGTTTTGGCAAACAATCTATATCTCAATTAATTAATTTATCATCATAAGGTTTATTAACATTTGTTAATAAATTGTGTTTGTAATTTGTTAATACTAGAAAGTTAATTTACTTGACTTAGGGTGTGTATTTTTGCTATATTTGTTTCATCAAGTGAGCGATAAAAGTCTAGCTTGAAGTACCAGTGGGGGAAAATGACGTCCGCAAGAGCAGATTTGGAAGCCACCACGGCTAAGGAACCAGTTTCGCAAGAAATTGTTGAGAGAGTCAGCAGATTATGCAAAGATGCACCACCGAATGAGTCGAAAGATTTGCTCAAAGGAGTATCAGTGAACTGCAAGGTGACAAAGAAAGGGCTTGAGAAAGTCCGATCATGAAGCACATAGTTCAACAAAGAACCATCCTTAGGGGTGGATCAGCGAAGGACCAGTACTGAAAGCAGGGAGCAAATGAAGAAGAGCTTGCAAAAGTAATTCGGAATAACTTCTGGCAATAAAGCAGCAAAGCTGAAAGGTAATGTTGAAAGAAAGCAGGTCACAATAACAGTAGCTTGGCGTTGTTTAGTAACCACGGTTATTAAACAGTGAATGGGAAACTTTTCGACCAGAAAGGTTTCCCATTATGTTTTATAAGCACTACTGCCAGTTTATTATTTGCCCTTAATAAAGCCTCACCAAGTGTATAAATTAATCAGGTTATTTTGATTTTTCCCTCTTTTTTATTATATTACCGGTAAATGATACTTTTTTTGTTTATTTGTATTCAAAATTCAAAATAATAGCCTGATGCTATCTGAAAAGGAACATCTGAATATTCGTAGCAGATATGTTTATTTACTTAGGAATTGTAAAACAGTTCTGAGGAAAGGTGATACAAACATACTTCGGGCTGCATATGAACTTGCGTTTCTATCCTATAAGAATAAAAGAAGACAATCCGGTGAGGTATATTTAATCCATCCTATTGAGGTTGCCATTATTGTGGCAAGCGAAATTGGCCTGGGTACAGATTCTGTTGTGTGTGCCCTGATCCATAACGTATTAGTTGATAAAAAAATAACTTTAGAGGAGGTGAGGGAAAGTTTTGGGGATAATGTAGCCGTGCTTCTTGAAGGTTTTACCACTTTAACCGGATTGAAAACAGACAGGACTTCCTTTCAGTCAGAAAACTTTATTAAACTTTTGCTTACGATAGCAAAAGATGTTAGGGTTATTTTAATAAAAATTGCTGACAGATTGCATAATATGCGAAATATATCGGCTATTTCATTAGAAGATCAAAAAAAAATAGCAAGCGAAACTTCTTTACTTTATTCTCCAATTGCTCATCGTCTTGGTTTATATAACATAAAAAATGAACTTGATGACCTCTCAATGAAATTTCTTGAGCTAAAGACTTATAGGGTCATTGAGAAAAAACTGCAGGATACAGAGTCAGAAAGGATGAAGCTGATAGCTGAGTTTATCAATTCGATGAATAAGGAAATGAAACGGCAAAAATTTAATTATCAAATCAAGAGCAGACTGAAGTCTATCAGTTCTATATGGAATAAGATGAAAACTCAAAACCTTGATTTCGAGGAAGTATATGATATTTTTGCTGTACGTATTATTCTAAATTCAGAAATTGCCTTTGAAAAATCTGATTGCTGGAGGGTATATTCAATCGTTACTGATATTTACAAACCAAATCCAAAGAGATTACGCGATTGGATATCAACTCCTAAAGCAAGTGGATATGAATCATTGCATACAACAGTTCTTGGACCTGGTAATAAATGGGTTGAAGTTCAGATCAGAACAAAACGTATGGATACCATTGCTGAAAAAGGTGATGCTGCACACTGGCTATACAAAGAATCATCTAATGAAAAAGATAGTAGTAAATGGCTTAGAACTATAAGAACTGTAATTGAAACTACTTCCCCTGAAAAAATTGTAAAACTAGATAAATCAAAACTTGAATTATATTCTGATAAGATATTTGTTTATACCCCAAGAGGCGATTTAAAAAAGCTAAAAAAAGGAGCAACAGTATTGGATTTTGCATATGAAATTCATACAAGCATTGGAAATAAGTGCACTGGTGCAAGATTAAATGATAAAATTGTTCCGATTAAACATGCTTTGCAAAATGGTGACAGACTCGAGATAATTACCTCTAACAGTCAGAAACCAAAATCAGATTGGTTAAATTATACTGTAACTGAAAAAGCCCGGACAAGAATAAAAAGATCACTGCAAGATGAAAGCACAGGAGAAACTGAAACTGGCAAGGATATACTGAAACGCAAATTCAGGAACTGGAAAGTTAAGTTCAATGAAGAGAGCGTTGATAAAATACTGAAACATTTTAAACTTAAAAACTCAATTGTATTTTATCACCTTATTGCAAATGAGAAAATTGATTTACAGGAAATAAAAAAGATATTAAGCCCATCATATGCTGAAGTTAAAGAAAAAAGTACTGTACCACAAACTGACACTAAGGATATTGCGGATGAAAACGTAAAGGAAGATGTAGTTATTATTGATAAAAGCCTTAATAAGGTAGATTATAAATTTGCCAAGTGCTGTAATCCTATTTATGGAGATAAGGTGTTTGGATTTATTACCATTGGAAAGGGTGTTACAATACATAGAGTTACATGCCCAAATGTACAGCAAATGGCAAAAAATTATAAATACCGTTTTATTAATGTAGAGTGGAAAAAATCACAAAAGGATGAATTGTATATTGCTAATATAAAAATCAGCGGAAAAGACAGGCTTGGTATTGTTAATAGTATTTCAGATGTTGTGTCCAGTGACCTTAAGGTTAATATGAGATCTATTTCTGTTAATTCCAGAGGAGATATGTTTGATGGTGTTATTAAAGTAAGTATTAAAAGCACAAAACATCTTGATACATTACTGAGAAAATTACAAAAGATAAAAGGAGTTTTGCAGGCATACAGAGTGGAGTCTGTGGGTAGTGAACAGTAGGCAGTAGCAGTTCTCAGTCGGCAGTTCACAATTTACAGTAGGCGGAAGCCGGCAACCTGCTCAACCCTGAAACTTGGAACCTAAACCAGTAATCACTAATATGAAAAACGGCGGAACAATACTGAAGGAAGGAAAATCATATGATTTTGAGATCAGAAAACT
>JAIOTT010000051.1 GCA_021106655.1 Bacteroidales bacterium | reverse complement strand
TGAAATTACTTCAATTTTTTATGTACAAAAAAAGGGGGATTTGTGAAAGTGAAATGGAATAGATCGGGGAGGGTTTGATTTGAGTAGTGAATTATAAAAGAAGACTAGTGGGTACTAAATATGATCGGCAGTTTGTTGTGTAGGAAAAGGGGGTAGGAGTAAGATGATGCAATTAGGAATATGAGGAGGATTTAATGGCAGAGAAAAAAGATGATAAAAGTACTTGGGCAATTGGTGGAGGAGTACTACTTGGTATAGGTGTTGGGTTCTTTTTTCTACAAGAATCTACCATGGCCTTCGTTGGAAGTATACTCGCGGGATTAGGTTTCGGCTTGATGGTAACTGCGATACTCTCAAAGATAAAAAAGCAAGGATAATTTTTTAAGGAAATGGTGTCAGACACCATTTCCCCTTATGGTAGTATATTTGTATCAAACCAGATCTGGTCTGGTCTGAATGACAGTACTTATCCCGGCAGGAGCAAATTGTATGATAATTGATACCATAACGCAGGCAAAAGCCCAACTATCAGCATTGGTGAGCGCAGTAGAGCAGGGTGAAGAGGTGATTATAAAAAAAGCCGGAAAACCCGTTGCAGTTTTAAAGAAATATGATAATTCGCGAAAAGAACGTAAACCGGGAGCATTTGCTGACAAAATAATCATAAGGGAAGACTTTGATTCCTTCCCCTCTGATTTGGAAGAGGTTTTTGGTATCGTAGCTGAGCCCTCAACTGATTATACACCAGAAGAAAAGGACAGAGAAAAATCATGAACCTGTTACTTGATACGCATATTATCCTTTGGTGGCTGAAAGATGATTCCTTACTATCTGCTAAACATAAAGAATTATTATCAAACCCTGAGCATATTTGTTTTATAAGTGCAGCTTCTATCTGGGAAATAAGTATAAAATCAGCCCTTGGGAAGCTTGTAATCCCTGATTCCTATATTGAGGAATTACGGCTGGAAGGATTTCAGGAGCTTCCCATTCATTGGAAACATACCAGTATGGTGAAATATTTGCCGTTACACCATCGGGATCCCTTTGATCGTCTATTGATAGCCCAGGCAAAAATAGAAAAGTTCACCCTGCTCACAGCAGATAAATATATTCCGTTATATGGTATTGAGACTTTTTAATAAAGCTCAAACCGAATCCCCTGAGGAAATCCTGGATTTGATAGAAATTTAAAATTGTACGGAAATATACCGTACATATTGACAGAGCGTTAAGTAGATACTATACTTTTTGTTGGGTAAATTTTTTTATAAGTATGATGTTTCATAACTTGTTTTTCAAAACTTAAGAGGAGTATGACAATGGCTGCTACTCGCTTTGACATGAGATTAGATAAAGAAATCAAATCAAAAGCCGAAAAAGCGTCTGCCTTACTTGGGATGAGAAGTCTCACTGAGTACATAGTTAGGCTTATTGATGATAATGCAACCCAGGTGATTGCTAAATATGAAAGTATCACCGTTGAGAATGATGTATTTGATCGTTTTATGATGGCTTGTGAAAGTTCACAAAAACCAACCAAGGCTTTGCTGGATGCGGCATCTTTTACCAAAAAACAAGGCTTTAAATGAGTTGCTCTAAAGAATTTATTGAGCTCGACAAATCTATTCACGACCGGGATTCATTTAATTGCGCTGAGACTGAATTAAATGAATTTATTCGCACTAAGGCCGCTAAGCATATGAATATAGGCATAAGCAGAACAATGCTATTACCTGCCTTAGTTCCACTTCCTAATGGCAAATACCCTATTTGTGCATTTTATACAATTTCACCCAGTTCAATAAGCAGAGAGACTTTACCGAAAAAACTGGTAAAAAAATTGGCTCGTTACCCTGTACCAGTATTCCTCCTCGCACAACTGGCTGTTCATTCTGAATATCAAGGACAGGGTTTGGGGAAAATTACGCTAATAAAAGCACTTGAACATTTATGGGAAATAAATTCTCATATGAGAGCCTATGCAGTCATTGTAGATTGCTTAAACGATAATGCAAGACAGTTCTATGTAAAATATGGATTTGAGGTATTGTGCGGCCACAATGGTAGAGTTCGAATGTTCATGCCAATGAACATTGCGGGGCAATTGTTTCAATAATAATGTCAGCAGTACCATAAAAGACAACTATATTAATCCGGATATTTAACTTTAACAAGAAGTAAGTATCGGACATCTTATAAACCATTTTGTTCAATAGTAAAAAGACTAAAGAATTTCATGAATGATTTTTTTGAAAAGAAGTGATATGATTATAAAAGAAAAATTATTAAAAAATTCATTCAGTATCAGGAGGCCTTTGTGAAGACTGAAAGTGCCCTTGGTCTTGTATATGACCAACTTGATTATAACAGCGGACAACTTTTTGATCTTTTCAGTCAACCTTCAAGCAAAATTGGACAAGATGACTGGTTAAACAAAGGGGAATGGTTAATTGCCGCAAAAAAAGCCGGTGCCGAGAAAATCTTTTTTGTCGAGAATAACCCTATCGTTGTTTTTGCAAAATGTAACAATACCAAAGAAGCACAAATCAACTGTTTTAACAAGATTTGGAGTTTGGCACGCCCACGTATCCTGTTTTTGGAAAGCGAGGGGGAACTCTCTGTTATTGATTTGGCACAAAAGCCTATTCCAGTAAATACTGAAAACCGGGAACTGAAAACTAAAGAGACTCTTTACAGGATTAAAGATGTTGCCGATAAATTACAAGCGTACCATCGGGACAATATTGAGTCGGGAAAAGTTTTTGAGCAAGGCCGGTTCGGCGATTTAAAACATCGTGCTGAACAATCCCTTATCGCGGACTTGCGGGCTGTTCGAAAAGAATTGGTTGATGCAGGTTTGGGTAATGAGAAGATTAAATATGCACATGCATTAATTGGACGCTCGATATTTATCCGTTATCTGGAAGACCGCAAAATTTTAACGGAAGAATATTTTAAAGAAGTTGCCAAGGGAAAAGCTGGGTGGGCTAATTTGATTGATAACCCATCTTCACGGGAAGAATTTGATTTTTCAGAGATACATGCTGTTTACCCTAAGGTTTTACAGGATAAAGAGTTTACGTATACACTTTTCAAGTCCCTCTCAAAAGATTTCAATGGTGATATGTTTCCTGATATTGAAACGGAAGAACAATATATTGAACCGGAACATCTCATAAAAATTCAAAATCTGCTTTATGGAAATGTTGGTGTCCAGAAAAACCTTTTTATCTTCTCGTACAAGTTAGATATTATTCCTCTTGATCTTATAAGCGCCATATATGAGGAATTTTATCACTCAAC
>JAIOTT010000423.1 GCA_021106655.1 Bacteroidales bacterium | reverse complement strand
GCCACAAGCATCTCTTTCAATAGGAACAACTGCCAGACCATTTCTTGCATTTTTTCTTATTCTTGAGTATGCAGTAAGAAGGCGTTCTTCGATAAGGTTCTTGTTTTTTTCTGATTTTTTTAAAAGATCGTTTTCTTCTTTCTCTGTTTCAGCAACAATATCTCCCAGCTCATCATTTTTAATTACAAGATCCTCATTCTTCTCTTCAAGAAGTGTTTTTGATTTTTCAACATCTTCCTTTTTTATTCCCAGGTTATAATCAAATTCTTTTATATGTTTTTCAGATAATTGTATTTCCAGGCTCTGAAATTCAATTTCCTTGGAAAGGGAATCATATTCTCTGTTATTTCTAACATTCATTTGCTGGTCTTCATATTTCTTTTTTAATACCAGGCTCTCATTGATGCTATTGTTTTTTTCGGCAATTTTTTTCTCAAGATCCTCAATCTCCAGAACAAAGTTTTCAATTCTTGTTTCCAGTCCGGCTATTTCATCTTCAAGGTCTTGAACTTCAAGTGGGAGTTCTCCACGAATAATGCGGATCTTATCAATCTGAGATTCAATTTGCTGTAATGTATAAAGAATTATTAATTTTTTTTCAATGGTTATAGCAAGCTGATCTTCTTCGCTTTCAGTGCTTTTGGGAACAACTTTTTTTATTTTTTCTTTAACAACAGCTTTGACCGGCTTCTTAGCCGTTTTTTTTGTAACAGTTTTGCTTTTTGTACTAGACTTCGCTTTAGCCATAATTATATATTGTTATGATTACAAATAGTTTACAGGATTGGTATTAGTTTTAGAAATTTGGAGTGCAAATTTAGGAAATTTTTTATTAAGAATTGCATATATTAATTCTTTAGTAAATTGTTCGCTCTCAAAATGGCCTATATCAGCTATTATAAAGTTCTCATCAGCTTTCTGAAAATCATGATATTTTATATCTCCTGTCATGAAGATATCTGCTCCTGCAGCAATTGCATCATGAATAAGAAAACTTCCTGAACCTCCGCAAACTGCAACTTTTTGTATTTTTCTTCCACTGAGTTGTGAATGCTTAATACATGGGATGTTTAAAGTTTTTTTTATTTCTTTCAGAAATGATAAGTCGTCAACATCATTTTCCAGTATGCCTATCATACCTGATCCAACAGAAGTATAATCGTTGGCAAGTGGAAATATATCATATGCAACTTCTTCGTATGGATGTGCTTTCTTAAGTGCAGAAATGATATTCCTCTCATGAAAGACAGGATAAATTGCTTCAATTTTTATTTCCGTTTCGAAGTGCAAATCATTGGTTTTACCAACAAATGGATTAGCATTTTCCAGTGCTCTAAAACTTCCTTTTCCTTCAGTATTAAAACTGCAACTATCATAGTTTCCAATATGTCCTGCTCCAGCTTCAAAGATAGCATTTCGAACTTTATCAGCATTGATAGTCGGGCAAAATGTTATTAATTTCCGCAACATATCATTCTTTGGTTTTAATATCCTGGTTTTTTGTAAACCTATCTTACTGCATAAGATAGAATTTACTCCTTTATCAATATTATCAAGGTTAGTGTGAGCAGCATAAATGGCAATATCATTTTTTATAGCCTTTATAAGAATTTTTTCAGTAAGATTATTGCTGTTTATTCTTTTTAACCCTTGAAATATCACAGGATGATGTGATATGATCATTTGAAATTTCTTTTCAATAGCTTCGTCAATAATTTCTTCAGTAACATCAAGAGTTATAAGAGCTTTGTTTATAGTGTCACCTTTGTTGCCAAGGAGTAAGCCTGAATTGTCATAATCTTCCTGCAAAGCTATTGGTGCAATGCTTTCAAAGAAGTTTGTGATTTCGCTAATTTTCATCAATAGAGTTTTTATTATTAAAGTTGAGTTCACTCCAAAAAATCTTTTTTCTGCCACTAAATCACAAAAGCTCAAAATCCCACTAAAGTTACTAGTTGACAATCAGCATTTTGTGTCCCGATAGCTATCGGGATTGTGTTTTAGTGTTTTTGTGACATTTTTTATTTATGGGTTTTTGTAGTAAAATAAAAGTTCAAAATTACAAAAATATATCGATTGTAAAAAGATGGCAAACAATGGCTAAGAATGTAATTTGATTTGCAAAGAAAAAAAAGTTTTGTAATTTTAAGCTGTGAAAATTATCAGGATTTTATTATATCCATTAGCATTGCTTTACGGAATGCTAATGTTAATAAGGAATAAATTGTTTGATTGGGGGCTATTGCCATCGAAAAAATTTGATTTTCCTGTTATTTCAGTTGGAAATTTAACTCTTGGAGGAACGGGAAAAACGCCACATGTTGAATACCTGATCAATCTTTTAATGAAGAAGTACTCAATTGCCACTCTAAGCAGAGGTTATGGCAGGGAAACAAAAGGATTTATTATTGCCTCAGATTTTATGGACTATCTTCAAATAGGTGATGAACCGTTACAATTCAAACATAAATTTGAGGATATTCACGTTGTGGTTGACGAAAAACGAAGGCGGGGTATAAAGCTATTGCTAAAAAAGATTGCTGATCTGAATGTAGTTATCCTTGATGATGCTTTTCAACATCGCTATGTTAAACCTGGTTTATCTATAATACTAAGTGATTATCATAATTTATACACTAAAAATTATCCTTTTCCAACAGGAACTTTAAGAGAATTCAGATCAGGTGCAAAAAGGGCGGATATTATTATTGTTACAAAAACTCCTAAGGTTTTTTCTCCAATTACCAGAAGAATGCTTGTTGATGAGATCAAAACAAGATCTCACCAGCAATTGTACTTTTCATATATAAGTTATGGATGTTTAAAATCTTACAATGATGAAAATGAATTAGTAAAAATAACGTATAGCTCAACTATTCTTATGTTTGCAGGTATAGCAAATACTTATCCGTTGGAAGCTCACTTGAAACGAAATTGTGGTGAACTGATCGTAATGAGTTTTCCTGACCATCACAAATATACAGAGAAGGATCTACTGCATATCAAGGAAAAGTTTAATGATATTTTTACTGCAAATAAAATTATTATCACTACTGAAAAGGATATGATGCGGTTGATTAAACAAAACCTGTACAATATAATAAAGGATTTTCCGATATACTACATTCCTATTGAAATTAAGTTTCATAAAGATGATGGAGTGAAATTCGATAATCAAATAATGGAATATGTTGAAAAGAGTACAAGAAACCGCCAGATACATTAAGAGAGAGATATCCGCTAATCCAAAAATTGGCATTGTGTTGGGTACAGGTTTAGGTGGTTTGATCAATGAAATTGAAATAGAACACAGCCTTGAATATAAATCCATTCCGAATTTCCCAGTATCTACCATCAAAGGTCATGAGGGAAGACTGATCTTTGGACGCCTTGGCAAAAAAGATGTTGTGGCAATGCAAGGAAGATTTCACTTTTATGAAGGCTATAACTTGCAGGAAGTTACCTTCCCTGTGAGGGTTTTAAAACTTCTTGGAATTGAATTACTTGTTCTCTCAAATGCAAGTGGAGGAGTTAATCCGGATTTTGAGATTGGAGATATGATGTTTATTACTGATCATATTAACCTTATATGCTCAAACCCTTTAATAGAAAGTGTTGAAAATGGCTTAGGAGAAAGATTTGTTGATATGAGTGCGCCATATGACAGGACAATCATCGATAAGGCTATATCAATTGCTAATAGCATGTCAATTAAATATCAAAGCGGGGTATATGCTGCTGTATCGGGGCCAAATTATGAAACTCCCGCAGAATATAATTATATAAGGTCAATCGGGGCTGATGCGGTTGGTATGTCTACAGTGCCGGAAGTATTGGTTGCCAGGCAAATGGATCTGTCTTGTTTTGCAATTTCAGTAATTTCAGATCTGGGAGTAAGCGGGAAAATTGTAAAGATATCTCATGAAGAAGTTATTGATGCTGCCACTCTTGTCGAACCTAATATGACAAAACTGATAAAGGAATTAATTGATATAATCTAGTTACTTGTACCTATGAAACGTCTATGTATTTTTGTGCTTGCAATGATTACCTTGCTGATCAATTCCTGTGTGCCGGATGAAAGAACATCGGAATTCGTTATACATGGACACTTTACAAACGCAGAGTCAAATAAAGTTGTACTTGAAGAACTTGGTGTGAAAGATCTGACAGCTGTTGATTCTGCTGTTATTGATAATAATGGCGAGTTCACTTTATTAAATACACATGATGATATAGGTTTATATATATTGAGAATAGGTAAAAATAATTTTATCACACTATTAATTGATAAAAGTGAAAAACTTCAGATTCAAGCTGATGCATCAAAGATGGCATATACTTATAATGTTGAAGGATCAGAAGGATCACGCCTGCTAATGAATTATTATAAACATACAGTAAAGAACAAAATAAAAGTTGATTCACTGGGAAAAATATTTCAGCTTAGCCAGGGGTTACCGGAATTTCTTAATATAAGAATGGAATTGGATTCAAGCTATAGAGAGATATTTAAAGACCAACAGGAATATGTGAAGCATTTTATATCCAATAATCCTGCTTCCCTGGCATCATTAGTTGTTCTTAATAAACATTTTGGTCGTGGCTATGTTTTGTCTGAAAAAGAACACTTTGAGTATTTCCAAAAAATTGATAGCGGATTAATGGCTGAGCATCCAAATAATAAGCATGCTATCGATCATCATGAAAGGGTGTCAAAGATCTTAATGCAGAATATGGAAAGAGAACTTGCTGATGAAAAGCTTCAAAGTGGGAAACCTGCACCTGAGATATCCGTTAATGATACTAATGGAATACCATTGCCACTTTCTTCGACGCTTGGGAAAATAACATTGATATATTTTTGGGCAGGTGAGAGTGCTCCATGTCGAAAGATCAATCCAAAACTTAACAAATTATACAAGGAATTAAAAAATAGGGAGTTTGAGATTTATGGAGTTTCTCTTGATCGTAACCCAAATGTGTGGAAAGCAGCTGTAAAACTAGACGGATTAAAATGGATACAACTTAGTGATCAGAAAGGATATGCCTCACCACTTGTGAAGTTATATAATCTACCTGAGGAATTACCATATTTTTATCTTATTGACAAAGAAGGCTTAATATTATTGAGAGGAAATAATTCTGATTTTGAAAAGATAGAGGAAAAAATCAATGTTGAACTTAGTTTGAATAATTAATTTGACTAGAAAGGCAACTTAATCAAAACAAATAGAGTCTTGAGTGTAGGTAACAAAATATATTTCGTTTCTGATAGCCATCTTGGTGTACCTGATCATGAGAATAGCCTTATCAGGGAAAGATTACTGGTAGCATGGCTTGAGAAGATCAAAGCAGATGCAGCCGGGATATATTTAATGGGAGATATATTTGATTTTTGGTTTGAATACAAAACGGTAGTACCGAAAGGATATGTCCGCCTGCTTGGGAAACTTGCAGAATTGACAGACTCAGGCATTGAGATACATTATTTTCGGGGGAATCATGATGTTTGGGCATTTGATTATTTTAAAACAGAACTAAATATTACATTACATTCTAAGCCTTTGATCAGGGAATTTGGAGGTAAAAAGTTCTTTCTTGCTCATGGTGATGGACTAGGGCCGGGGGATACAGGATATAAATTCCTGAAGAGAGTTTTTGAATGTTCTTTTAATCAATGGCTTTTCAGATGGTTGCATCCTGACATAGGTACACGAACAGCTCTATATTGGTCGAAGAAAAGCCGTTATGCAAATATTGCCAGAGAGGGTAGAAAAGAAAAAAGTGATGCCTATGAGAATGAGATGTTATTTAAGTTTTGTAAATCATATCTCAGGAAAAATAATGATATTGATTATTTTATTTTTGGGCACCGTCATATTCCATTGAATGTTGAAGTAGAGAATGGTACAAGATGTATTATTCTTGGCGACTGGTTAAGCAATTTTTCATTTGCTGTTTATGATGGTAATGATATTGAATTGAAATTTTTTAATTAAGATGGAGCTAAGGCCATCTAGAAAATATTTTTGAAATACTATGAAATTAAAGAACTACTACAGAGCTATATTTTTAATCCTGATAGCATTTAACATATCTTTTGTTAAAGCACAGACTATTACAACTGATGTTACTTCAGTGAAATCATGTGTTGGTACTGTTACTATTCCTATAACTGTATCTAATATAATTAATATTTCTGCCATATCACTTACATTGAATTATGACAATTCGATGTTGAGTTGGGATTCCTATCAGAATGAACAGGATGAACTTTCCTCAGGATTTTTAATAGTTAATTCCAATGGCTCACAGATTATTATCTCATGGTTTTCCTTATCGCCTGTAAGTTTTGGCGATGATACATTGGTTGAACTTAAATTTACTGCAAATGCTGGAGTAGGTGATCTAATCTGGGATTTGTCAGCTCCGGATAATTGCCAGTTTACAGATGCAAGTCATAACAATGTTGCGGCAATATATAAAAACGGTTTTGTTACAGTTGAAGACTGCAGTGATATTTATGGTAGTGTATATTATGATAATATATCAAATACAGCAATGAATAGCAGCACAATAATCCTAAAAAATGTGTTTGGAGATAAAGTTGATTCAACAACTACAGATGTTAATGGAGATTTTGTTTTTCCTTCACTCTTTGGCGGTAAATACACTATTGATGTAACTACAACCAAGGCATGGGGAGGTGTTAACTCAATTGATGCCTTAGGCATAATGAGGCATTTCGTTTTGTTGGATACCTTACAAGGAATCAGGCTTGCTGCTGCTGATGTAGATGTCTCCGGATTTATTAATACCCTAGATGCCCTTTTTGTTGCCCAGCGCTTTGCGTTATTTATAACATCTTTTCCTTCAGGTGATTGGTTGTTTCAGGCAGACACAGTTACATTATTATCAGGGATCGATACAACAACTGTAATTAAAGCTATTTGTTACGGAGATATTGATGCATCTTATCTGCCTCCTTTTGTGATGCCATCACCCAAAGTTATAATAAAAATATAGAAGCAATTTCAATTATTTAAACTATCTTTGGAGTAAGCTTTGTTTCTAAATTTAGTTAATCGACATGAAAAATGCAATTCTTATTTCTTTGGTCATTTTGTTTTGTGCATGCGAAAAACTAGACGATCCAAATCTACTAATATCTCCTGTAGCTTTGGAAGCTACACATCTTACAAGTAATAGTTTTGTAGCTAACTGGACCCGTTCACCCGGTGCAGGTATTTATAAAATTCAGGTTGCAATTAATATGGATTTTACCCAAATAATTAAAACTGTGAAGTTGCATATAGGAACTGCTTTTGGGATAGATGGTTTGAATAACAACACAGAGTATTTTTATCGGGTGAGAGTATCGGAAGGAGAAATTACATCAAAATACTCCAACATTATTAGTGTCAAACTTCCATGATGCAATTTTTAACTATTACCAGAGATATGAAGGAGGATTAGATCTTATAACCTAATAAGCAATAATATCTTGTTGATATTGACTTTAAGTTGTAAGCCATACCAGTTCCTTTCTCGTATCTCACTTCAAAAGAAAACTTTTTATATTTAGTCCCCAAACCTAAAACATATCC
>JAIOTT010000071.1 GCA_021106655.1 Bacteroidales bacterium | reverse complement strand
TTAAACCTGACAGAATAGTTATCGGACTTGAATCTGAGAGAGCGGAAGAACTCATGAAGAAACTTTATAAACCATTTACTCTTAACGGCCATCCTGTTATCTTTATGGATATTCCCTCAGCCGAAATGACCAAATATGCAGCAAATTCTATGCTTGCGACAAAGATCAGCTTCATGAATGATATTGCGAATCTTTGCGAGATCATGGGTGCAAATGTTAACCTGGTAAGAAAAGGCATTGGAAGTGATACAAGGATAGGAAACCAATTCATCTATCCGGGAATTGGTTATGGGGGGTCATGTTTTCCAAAAGATGTAAAAGCCCTGATCAAAACAGCCTCAGAAAACGCCTATGATATGCGTGTATTAACAGCTGTTGAAGAAGTTAATGAGGATCAGAAGTCTGTTCTTTTTAATAAGGTAAACAAATATTTCGATGGAGATCTTAAAGGAAAAAAGATTGCATTATGGGGTCTTTCCTTCAAACCACAAACTGATGATATGCGTGAAGCTCCGTCATTGATAATCATTGATAAATTTGTCAATGCAGGTTGTACAGTTATAGCTTACGATCCCGTTGCCATGAATGAATCAAAGCGAAGAATTGGCAACAAAATTGAATATGCAGTAGATCAGTATGAAGCCTTAAATGATGCTGATTGCCTGCTGATAGTAACTGAATGGAAAGAGTTCAGAATTCCTGATCTTTCCTTAATGAAAAAGAGTCTGAAAAATCCTCTTATCTTTGACGGAAGGAATATTTACGACCTAAATGAAATGAAAGAGGCTGGCTTTGATTACTTCAGTATCGGCTTAGCCAATAAATAGGGAGTAGGTATAGCGCTACGGCTACGAACTTCCGACTTCAATTAACCATTAAACTAAAATTCTAAGTACTTGGTTTATAAACCGGCTCTATTTAACGTTTTCTTTGTTGATATTGAGAATATATTCTCTGGGAAATTTCTCTAAATCAGCATAATTGTAAACACGGAAAAATCCAATATCGCCCTTCCAAAATCGTTTTTTAACCCCTTTCCCAATAATATATTTTTTTTCAAGAGGGATGAAATAATCGTATGAACCTAATTCTTTTCCATCAATCAATATTCTGGTGGTGTTTTTATCTTTAATTGAAATAATTTGTACTTGGCACCATTTCATATCTTTAACAAGGAAATTGACTGAAATATCATTTTGGGCTTTTATTTTGATTTTATTAGCTGATACTTGATAAAAATTCCAGGGCAAGAAATATCCCAACATTGGTGGAGTTGTTTCAGTATATTTATAATTACCCACCTTATCATTCACTTTCATCCTGAATAAGAAATCAAGAACATAGGAATTCTCGACAAATTGTTTAAGCCTTCCTTGTTTAAAATCTGAACCCTTGAATGAAATAAAGTTTTCTTTATACTTGTTAATATTTTCTGCTTCAGCTACCTTCTTTTCTTTATTTTGTTCTTCTTTTTCTTGTGGTGTGTTATTACATGCACTAAAAGAGAACAGACTGAATACTGATATCATAATCAGTTGAAATACGGAAGTTTTGATTTTTTTCATGGGATTTGATTTTTTTATTAATTGCTTCAAATATACGTTTTTTTTTTTAATGACAAGCTATTAGTTTCTTTTAATCAACAATTGACACTATTTAAGGTTTTCTTTGTCTATATTGAGAATATATTCTTTAGGATATTTATTTAAATCAGCATAATAGTAAACACGGAAAAATCCAACATTTCCCTTCCAGAATCGTTGTTTATTTCCTTTCCCAATAATATATTCTTTGTTAAGTGGGATGAATTGATCGTATGAGCGTCATTCTTTTCCATTAATTAGTATCAATGTGGTATATTTATTTTTCCGTGAAATAATTTGAACATGGTACCATATCATATCTATAATCCGAAAAATAAATATAATATCATCCCTTCTCATTATTCTGAACTTATTACTTTCAACTTGATCAAATTCCCATGGCATGATATTTCCAAACTTTGGTGGAGTTGTTTCGGTATATTTATACAGAATTCCTTCATTATCCACGGTCATTCTGAATAAGAAATCAATAACATATGAATTGTCTGTAAGTTGTTTTAGCTTTCCTTTGAATCAATCTGATCCTGTTAATGAAATGAAGTTTTCTTTGTGTTTTTCAATATTTAGTGCTTCAGATTCCTCTGTTGGAGTGTTGTCGCATGAATCCAGAGAGAACAAGCTAAACACTGATATTATAATTATTTTAAATATGGAAGGTTTAATTTTTTTCAAGATTTTTTTTATAACTAAAAATTACAATAATATTTTATGTTTTGAGAGCTTGACAATTTTTTAATAATAGATATATAGGATAACCACTTATTTATTACTTTTAGTTACATTACATTTTCTTTTCAGGACCATCCAATATAATTTAATAATTTCCTTAATAGGCATACCTACAATAATTGAATTAAATTCATATTCATCGTATAGCGCATAAATATGATAATCAGTAAGTTTATAATAGTATAATAACTGATCTTTGGTATATCGTGATTTCTTGTCTTGAAAGCTTGAAGTAAGTCCAAAAAATATTTTATCCCCGGCATTTTCTTCAATGATATTATACTCGATTGGTTTAAAATCTCTACCAAATGAAAATATAGGAGATTTTGATTCTTTTGTTGACAGAAGATATTCTTTTGAAATTTTGTGTAATGGTTTCATACCATATAAATCAATCTCGTAATCATAGGCTGATAGTTTTGAGAATAATACATTCATATGCCTTGGAATAAGCTCACAAAAAGCATCATAAACTGCAATTGAATCTTTAAAATCAATAAATGTGAATTCCTTTTTTTTATTTAGAAGAGGAACTTGAAATATCTCAACTTTTTCTTTTACATGTGTTCCTTTTTCACCGAAGTTTGTTGTAAGTGAAAACCTGGGATAAACAAAATACTTGTCATTATTTATCAGATATTTTGCAAAGTGTTTTTTCCATGAAGAACTACTCCACTGTTCTATATTAGGTGGAAACATGCCATCCTTATTTAATTCACTTTCTTTTAAGTGCCAATTTTTAAAATTGCTCCATTGATTTTTTGTCCAGCACTGCCCCCATGAAGATGGCAATTGGATAAAATAGACATCGGAAGAATCATTTAAAGGTATAAAAGGTAGAAAAGCAGTTTCATTAAAAGAATGTGTATATAAAGAAATGCCTCCTATATTACTGTCTGATTTATAATAATTTATTGACTTAACTGCAAAGTCATAAAAAAATGGTGAAACATAGAGATCATCCTCAAGAATAATAACACCATCATGTTCTTTACTAAGGTTTCCGCAAAAGAAAACATGATCTTTCAAACCCAGTTTTTGTTCATGAATAATAACTTTTTTGTCACCATTTGTCCATTTATATTTTTCAGCGATATTAATCACTTCATTATTATCCCCTTTATCTATACTGATGATAAGTTGGACATTTCGATCAAAAAAAC
>JAIOTT010000363.1 GCA_021106655.1 Bacteroidales bacterium | reverse complement strand
TTTAACCAAAGCTCAGTATTATGGGCAACAACAGGCGATGGTCTCTTTAACAATGTCGCAGTACTTGGAGCAATATATACCCCAGGAATAAATGATATTTTGAATGGTTCAGTTGATTTGATTTTAACCTCAAATGCCATAGGTCCTTGTACTACTTCAGCCACAGATACCATGACCTTGTTTATTCAGTTGTTACCCCTTGCAGATGCAGGTGCAGATGCAACTATATGTGAGGATGAAACATATACTCTTACAGGCACAGCATCTATTCAAAGCTCGATATTATGGACAACGGCAGGTGATGGTGTTTTTGACGACGCAACAATATTAGGAGCAACCTATACACCCGGTCCTCTGGATAAAATTAACGGAATAGCTTCGCTTACGCTAACAGCAAGTGCCATTGGCCCATGTACAGCAGCTGCAACAGATATTATTACATTATTTATACAGCTTCTGCCAGTTCCTGGTGCAGGACCTGATGATGCAATTTGCGAATACGAAACTTATACTCTTAACGGAACAGCTGCTAACCAGTCTTCAATATTATGGTTAACAGCAGGTGATGGTACTTTTAATAATATCAATATTCTGAATCCTGTTTACACACCAGGTGGTGGCGATATTGCTGCAGGATCTGTCGTATTATCCCTTCAATTATTTGGAGTAATTCCATGTGGAGACTCCATTGATTCAATGATACTGACAATTAATCCTGAACCAGCACCCGTTATTTCCGGATCCATTGAAGAATGTGAAAATGCATGCGTCGACTACTCCACACCAAATGTATCAGGAAACACATATACATGGGTTGTAACTGGTGGTATTATAACCGGCGGTATTGGAACTAACCAGATCACTGTTTGCTGGGGTCTGTTTGGTACAGGAACAGTCACGCTTACCGAAACAGTTGGTGCAACAGGATGTTTTATTACAACAGCGCCTTATGATGTTACAATTAATCCTTTACCAAATGTGTTTAGTGTAACCGGCGGAGGTAGTTCTTGTGACGGAGGAACAGGAATAGATGTGGGATTGTTTGCTTCGGAGCTTGGCGTTAATTATCAGCTTCAGCTAAATAATGTTGATTTTGGCTTGCCAACAGTCGGCACTGGCGTTGCTCTAAATTATCCTAATCAAACTGATGCAGGAACTTATACTATTATTGCAACAAATACTGTTACAGGCTGTATTGATACCATGGCTGGGAATGCTATTATTGTGATCAACCCATTGCCTGTTGTTTATAATGTTACAGGAGGAGGATCCTATTGTGCAGGCTTCCTGGGATTAGCTGTTGGGCTTGATGGATCACAAAATGGTATTAGTTATCAGATGCAACTTAATAATATTGACTTTGGTCTCCCTGTTGTAGGTACAGGTGCAGCTTTTAGCTTTGGTAATCAGACTGCAGCAGGAACATACACTGTTATAGCAACTACACCTTTAGGTTGTGTTGATACAATGAATGCCAGTGTTGACATTATAATTAACCCTCTGCCAACACAATTTACTGTTACAGGTGGAGGTACATATTGTGCAGGAGGCATTGGTGTTGATGTTGGTGTTGACAGCACTGAAGTTGGAATTGATTACCAACTCCTGATTAACGGAGTAAATACAGGCGCAGCTCTTGTGGGTATTGACGCACCAATAAGCTTCGGAAATCAAACTGCCGGAGGAACTTATACTGTTATTGCAACCAATCCGATAACCTCATGCTCTGATACCATGATCGATAGTGTGCTTGTTATTGTGGCTCCTCTGCCTCTGGTATTCAACGTTACTGGTGGGGGTGCATATTGTGTTGGAGGACCGGGTCGTGATATTGGCCTTGATGGTTCAGAGATCGGTATTGAATATTTCCTGACATTGGGTGGATTTACCCAGGTCGACAGTACTATGGGTACAGGGATTGCTATTAGTTTTGGTAACCAGACTACCGCAGGAAATTATATTGTAACAGCTGTAGATACTGCTACAGGATGTTCATCTCTGATGTCTGGAGATACAAATATTATTATTAATCCGGCACCAACCGTTAGTTTTTCTGGTCTTGCGGCCAACTATTGTGCTAATGATCCTGCTGATACTTTAACAGGTAGTGAGTATCCATTCGGAGTATTTAACTCCTCACTTGGTGCAGGACTTGTTGATTATGGAAATGGTAAGGCACTCTTTTCACCAGCACTTGCCGGTGTTGGAGGACCGTATGATATTACATATAGTTATGCTAACTCACTAGGTTGTCAAGATGATACAATTATGCAGGTAACAGTTAATCCAATTCCAAATGCTAATGCCGGCCAGGATACAACTATTTGCATAGGCCAACCAGCGTTCCTTGCTGCAACAGGAGGAAATACATTCTTATGGAGTACTGGAAATGTAACACCATCAATTACTGTTAATCCGGTAATACAAACAACATATTATGTTACTGTTTCCCAGTTTGGATGTTCCAATGATGACAGTGTAACAGTTTTTGTTAATGTAATTCCTGTTGCTGATGCCGGAACGGATGTTGATATTTGTGTCGGCGCAAACGTGACTTTAACTGCAAGTGGAGGGACTAATTATGAGTGGAACACCGTACCACCAGTATATGTTGAGCAAATAACTGTTGTCCCAATGGTTACAACTACTTATGTGGTAACAGTGTCGGATGATATCGGTTGCTCCGACTCAGATGATGTAACTGTTGATGTACATGATATTCCTCTTATCTGGACAGCTCCGGGAGGACCGGCTATTTGTCGTGATTCTTCCATTGTAATTACTGCAAATGGAGCAGTTAGCTATAGCTGGGATCCGGTTGAAGGATTATCTTCACCTTCAGGAACAATTGTTACTGCCTCCCCAACAATAACAACGACTTATTCAATCACGGGAACAAGTTTCTATGGATGTGTTGGCTCCGGATCAGTTACAGTTACTGTTTATCCAACACCTACACCAAAAATTAGTGATAGTACTTATTTATGCCTTGGTGAAACTTTAACTCTAGATGCCGGAAGGTTTGATGGCTGGCATTGGTACCTGTGGAATGATGGAAGCTCAACACAACGAATAAATATTGATTATCCGGGCTTGTATTGGGTCAAAGTTGCTAACCCAGGATGTTCTGTGACTGATACAATCATTGTAAACCAATGTACGGAAATTTGGGTACCCAATGCCTTTACTCCAAATGGAAACTATGTTAATGATGTCTTTAAAGCCCAAGCCTCAACAGAATTTGAAGAATTCCATTTGAATATTTATAACAGATGGGGCCAACAGGTCTTTGAATCTGATAATATTCATATAGGTTGGGATGGTACATACAAGGGTTCTATTTGTCCTGAAGGAGTTTATATCTGGGTGATTAAATACCTGGGAATGGGAAATCATTATCTCGACAAAGAAGGTATGGTGACAGGTCATGTTACTCTGCTGAAATAAGATATATTGTAACTGCCACTGCTACTGTGTACTTAAGGATTATAATCTGAAGAGTAAGAACTTCTGTTTATCTATATAAAAAGGTTGAACCTCAAAAGACAATTTTAACTCAACCTCCCCAATGCATGACAGGGACATTCGTAAGAATAATCCCTGTTTTGTATTTTTGTGGCGAGTTCCGGACTGCAAGTTCGAAAATCCGAAACTCGTAACCCGTAACATTTTTTAGAAAACAACTTCCTTTTCATATCTTTGTAATATATCTAAAAAATACTAACCAGGTGTTGAAACTCCTGAAATATCTTTATAGTTTTTTTAATGAGGAAATTATTGAAAATGCTCAAAGTGCAATAAATCCTTGCATTGAAATTGCCTATGTGAACGGAAAACTGGTTCTGAATACCAAAAACTCAAATTATTCCTATGGGAGTTTGCATAGAGTATTTCAATCTGTATTTAAAAAGATCAATATCCAGGATAGAGAAATAAAAGATGTACTGATACTTGGATTTGGTGCCGGGAGTGTTGCTTCAATATTAATTAATGAATGTGGTATAAAATGCAAAATAACCGCTGTAGAGTTAGATCAGAAAATTATAGACCTGGCTGAAGTACATTTCAAAATTTATGAATATAATGAGCTGAAAATTTTTCAGGAAGATGCTGCTGATTTTCTTCTGAAAAATAATAATAAATATGATCTGGTGGTTGTAGATGTATATATTGACAATGATGTTCCTGCACATTGCGAAACAAGTGATTTTATGAAAGGCTTGGGGAGAGCCCTTAATAAAGATGGCTTAGTGGTTTTTAATAAACTGGTTTATAATAAAGAAGTTGAAGAATCAGCAAAAAGACTGCATTCTAAGTTTTTAAATATTTTAGGAGAAACAGGGGTTTATAAAATAAAAGATAATTGGATGAATTGGATGCTGGTACATATCAAACATTGAATGAGGGTGTGTCAAAAGCCTTTGTGAACCTTTGTGTATACTTTGAGCAACTTTGTGTTGAACTCTTAAAAAGCGATTACACAGAGCTTCACCGAGAATCCCAGAGACACACAAAGTATAAAACCAGTCAAATTCAAGACAAATATTTACTTTTGATACTCCTCATTTAACTTGAGGATAATAATAAAACCTTTTATGGAAAATAGTATTATTGAAAAAATATCAGAAGAACTTGGAATTAGTTTTCGCCAGGTTTCAAATACCACTAAATTGCTTGAAGATGGTGGAACTATCCCTTTTATTGCAAGATACAGAAAGGAGATAACACAGGGACTTGATGAAGTGCAGGTTACTGACATACGGGATAGCCTTGAGAGAATAATAGAACTGGAGAAAAGAATGGCCAGTATTAAAGCTTCAGTCAAGGAACAGGGGAAGTTATCAAAAGAGCTGGAAGAACAAATCGATAATGCAGATACTCTAACAGAGCTGGAAGATATTTATTTACCATTTCGCCCTAAGAGGAAAACTCGAGCTTCTATAGCAAAGAGGCGAGGTTTGGAGCCTTTGGCTAAAGTGATACTTCATAATAAATATGTCAATATAGATGCTGTTGTTAATGAATATATCAAGGTTGAAAATGAAATCCATACTGCTGAGGATGCACTTAACGGTGCCAGGGATATCATTGCTGAATGGATAAGTGAGAATAAATCAGCAAGAGCTAAGATCCGGGGCATTTTTCTTAAAGAAGCATTTATCCGGTCAAAGGTGATAAAGAAAAAAGAGGAGGAAGGGGAGAAGTATAAATCTTATTTTGGTTGGGAAGAAAAACTCAGTAAAGCTCCTTCTCACCGTATCCTGGCAATGATGCGGGGAGAGAATGAGTCATTCCTTCGTTTAAGTATATCCCCGTCGATAGAAAATGCTATTGAAATTCTGGAAAATCAATTTGTAAAAAAGGATTATAATGGTACTGAACATATTAAAATTGCTGTAAAAGATAGTTATAAGCGTTTACTCTCTCCATCAATGGAAAATGAAATGAGACAATGGGCAAAAGAAAAAGCTGATTTGGCAGCTATAAGAGTTTTTGCTGATAATCTCCGGCAACTTTTACTGGAATCACCCCTCGGACAAAAGAACATCCTTGCCATTGATCCGGGATTTAAGTCAGGATGTAAATTGGTTTGTCTTGATAAGCTTGGGAAATTGTTGCATAATGAAACAATTTTTCCTCATCCACCGCAAAGAGAAGCAAAACTGGCTATCCATAAAATAAAAAGCCTTGTTGATGCCTATAAGATAGATGCAATAGCAATTGGTAATGGAACAGGAGGTAGGGAGACTGAAAATCTGATCGGGAGGATCAGATTTGATAAGGACGTCATAGCAATTATGGTTAATGAAAATGGAGCATCCGTTTACTCTGCATCTGCAATTGCGCGAGAGGAATTTCCTTCTTATGACGTAACTGTAAGGGGTGCTGTGTCGATAGGCCGCCGCTTAATGGATCCACTGGCCGAACTGGTTAAAATTGATCCCAAATCTATTGGTGTTGGACAGTACCAGCATGATGTAAATCAAACCGGGCTCCAAAAAAGCCTTGAAGATGTTGTGGTTAGTTGTGTTAATCAGGTAGGCGTAGATGTAAATACAGCAAGCAAGGACTTGCTGACTTATGTGTCGGGTATGGGGCAGGTACTGGCAAAAAATGTTATCGAACACCGAAATAAAAAGGGTGTTTTTAAATCTAAGGAAGAGCTAAAAAAGGTTACACGTTTTGGTGATAAAGCTTTTGAGCTGGCAGCAGGATTTTTAAGAATATCAAATGCTAAAAATCCCCTCGACAGAAGTGCGGTCCACCCGGAATCCTATGAGGTCGTTAATAAAATGACTAAAAAATATAAATGTACTATTGACGACATTATTAGTAATCAGGAACTGAGAAGCGGAATTAAACTGGACGATTTTATTACTGAAAAAGTTGGATTGCCAACATTGAAAGATATAATGGCTGAACTGGCGAAACCAGGAAGAGATCCAAGGAAGAAGTTTGATTTTTTCGAATTCGATGCAAGAGTCAACTCAATAAAAGATCTTCTCCCGGCTATGGTTTTACCGGGAATAGTTACAAATATAACAGCCTTTGGAGCATTTGTTGATATTGGCGTTCACCAGGATGGGCTGGTTCATATAAGCCAGCTCGCTAATAAATTTGTAAGTGACCCACAGACAGTCGTGAACATTAATCAAAAAGTTATAGTTAAGGTTTTGGAAGTGGATGTAGACAGGAAGAGGATACAACTTTCTATGAAAGACGTTAGTTAATTTGAAAATTCGGTTTCCTAATAAACTACTCAACCACTTAACTAATCACCTGGTTGCTGAGCTTGTCGAAGCACGGGTTTCGGGTTGCGAGTCACGAGTCACGGGTTGCGAGTTTGATGCTGCCGACTGAAGACTGTTGACTGGCGACTGAGGACAGAGAACTGATCCCCGCTTCGCTGAATGCGATACACAAAGGTAGCTGGCTAACAAGTAAAATCAAAATTATTAACAGATGAAAACTTATTCAAAAATTCTATTCATGTTACAAATGGTATCATGCATAATATTATTAAGTTGTTCTCAAAAAAAAGAAATTGGATTTGCTGAGGTCAATGGAACTTCAATATATTACGAACTGAAAGGCAAAGGTACACCAATGGTTTTTATGCATGGGTTTGCTCTTGATATGAGGTACTGGGATAGTCAAATTGAAAAGTTTTCTTCAGATTATACTGTTCTAAGATATGATTATAAAGGATTTGGAAAATCTCAAATCCCTGATACTTTGCAACCTTACTCTCATCACGAAGATTTAAAGGCGCTTCTGGATTATTTAGATCTTGAGAAGGTTGTATTAATTGCTCATTCGATGGGAGGTATTCCA
>JAIOTT010000495.1 GCA_021106655.1 Bacteroidales bacterium | reverse complement strand
GTTATAGCAATCAAGAATTTACATTATTTAGAAAGGAAAAAGAAACATATAATCGAATCAGCAGTGTTCTTACGTGAGTCTCTGAAAAAAAGGCTGTTTAGCACTAATGAACAGTAAAAGAAAAAGATTATTAGCAGTATTTTGTATCACCAGTATTTTACTTTTTACTCTTGCATCCTGCAGTATATTAATGCAGCAATCCACAATGATTATACTCCTTGTTGAAGATAGTGAATTGACAGAGTGGGATGCTGACAATTATTACACTTTAAGAAATCCAGATTCTATTAATGGTGGTTTATTAATCAATAATTCAAGCTTGAAAACATCATCATTCATTCCGATTTATTTTAATAAAAAACTTATAGAGTCAAATAATATTGATAGTATAGAGTATTGGTTTGAAAAAAATTTAGGAGTGAAAATCGATTATTACTGCCTGGTTTCTGGTGATAAAGCTAAAAATCTATATGGAATACTGGATACACTTGTTGAACATACGTTAGAAGATGGAGAGCTCGATTTGGCAGAAACGAGAGGAAAAGAGAGATGGCATTCTGTATTGAAAAATGCAGAACTATTTCTTCAGGATGAAGTGCTTCGAAACATTCTGGCAGTCACTGATGATTATATTCCAGAGAAAGAGATCAGGAAATTTATTTCGTCGTATACTAATGATAATGCTGAATTCTATTATATGCACAGGATGGTTCTTGACATAAATTCAGTAAACGGCTATTTGTATGAGCGTGAGTATATTCAACAGATATACTCAGCGCAGCAAGGGATGAAGTGATATCATGGTAACCACTAAGATAAGAGGAGAGTATAATTAATTATACAATGAATACACCAGTACAGGATTTAAGAAATTTGGCAGTTGAAACTGCAAAAAAGATTGTTGATCATAAAGGAACAGATACAGTCCTTATCAATGTTTCAGAAATTAGTTCATGGACAGATTATTTTCTTATTTCTACAGCAATGAGCTCAGGGCACTTGCGTGGTCTTGTGAAAGAGCTGCGTAGATTTCTGGCAGATCAAAATATTGAAATACAGCATAAACATAAAAGAATAGATGATGATGGTTGGGAACTTCTTGATTGTGGAAATCTGATTATACATTTAATGTCACAGGAAAAAAGGGAATTCTACGATCTGGATATGTTATGGCATGGTGGAAAAAAAATAGAAATAAAATCTGGGTAATATTCTTCGTAATTATGAAAGCCCCTAATCTAATCATCATAGTCGTCTAGCTCAAATCCATTTGATTTATTGAATAAATTATCCTCCTGATCGCTGTTCTCAATATGAAAACCCTCATCGTTTAAGAATTCCTCATCGTACTCATCGGAGATTGTCTCGTTAATCTCGTCTTCCAGAAGATCTTCTTCCATGAAATCCTCATCAATCAAAGGACGTGACTCCTCCCGGGATTCCTCAAAATCATCATCAGGGTAGTCATCAATAAGCGGTTCGTCAGGATCAATAAAATCCATATAGTACTCTCTCCTTAGATTTAAATTCTGTAGACTAATTATAAAATATGATAACATTTAACTCTCTGTCAATGATGCAATTTAAAAAAGTAAAATTTTTATAAATAAATTTGACAAGACGATTACATTCAGCTATCTTTTCAGAATGCACAAACAAATGCAAATACTGGCTCCAGCTAAAATTAATTTAAGTCTGAAGATTCTCAATAAAAGAAAAGACGGATATCATAATATTGTTTCGCTATTCCATAAAATAAAACTTTATGATGAGATTATTATGGAAGTTAAGTCAACTCCTATCTTTTCCTGTAAAGTTTCTGGCAATTTCAATTTTCCGGAAAAAGAGAACTTGATCTTTAAAGCTGCTGAATTATATAGCAGATATATACAGCGTGGTTTATGCTTCAGTATTTCATGTAAAAAGAAGATACCTCAAGGGAGCGGGTTGGGAGGTGGTTCCAGCGATGCTGCGGCAACTTTAAAAGCCATAAATTTAGTGATGAATAATCTATGTAGTGATAGTGAGTTGATGACTTTGGCCGGGAAACTGGGAAGTGATGTTCCTTTTTTTATTGACAAATCTAATATGGCTCTTATCACTGGCAGGGGTGAAAAGATAGTGAAGATGCCCCGGAATTTAGAGAATTATTGGTTAGTTCTGGTATTTCCAGGATTTAAAGTTTCATCTTACGAAGCATATAAAAAATTTGATTTATTACAAGCTTCATCGGAGCATACATGTTTAAATGAAAAAACTATATGTGATCAACTCTCTCTTTCTCCTGAATTCTGGGATTATACGAATGACTTTGAAAAAATTATAACAAAAGAATATCCACTATATAATATAATAAAAGAGCAAATGATTAACTTAAATGCATTATTTTATTCTCTCACAGGAAGCGGTTCTGCGTATTTTGGTGTTTTTTCAAATCAAAAAGCTGCAGAAACTGCATCAGAATCCTTAAACTTACATTTGCCCAGTCATACACATGTTAAGTATTGTCAATTATAAAAACAAGTCGGTAGTGAGCATATACCAATTTTAGTCGTTACAGAACTGCATTACAGAACTGACAGAAAACACTTGCGATTCCATACATTGGGGGTTACAATTGATTGACATAAGTGTTTATTAGCTATGGAAAAAAGGTTTTTCAGAATTATTTTGGAATTTATTTTCTAAAATCTGTGGAAACTTATAAAATCGGCATATGTTAATAAATTATTTGTAGCATGGAGGCGCTATGGAAATCACTGACATCAGAGTTCGAAGGGTAACAACAGAAGGGAAACTAAAAGCATATGTAACAGTAACTTTTGATAATTCTTTCGTCGTTCACAATGTTAAAGTTATTGAGGGAAAGAATGGTGCATTCATCGCTATGCCCAGCAGGAAAACAAAGAATGGT
>JAIOTT010000044.1 GCA_021106655.1 Bacteroidales bacterium | reverse complement strand
TTCGATATTTTGCGAATAATGATGTCTCAAGAACTGTTCTAAGAATTTATCGGCTGCAAATGTCAGATTATTTGCATTGTGTTAATGATACTGTTGCTGTTTATACAAGTAACTTTAGTTATGCGGATCAAACTGATTTTACTCCGAGCACATATTCTACGAATTTTGATGCAGAAGCTTTAATTTCATACAATGGTGGCTTATATATTTTTACTAAAAACTGGGGCAATAACCGCACAAATATTTATGCATTACCAAAAATACCAGGGACTTATCAAATATCGAAAATAGATAGCATTGACTCTCAGGGACTTGTAACCAGTGCCACATACAACACAGCTTCACACACAATTGTGTTAACAGGATATACATTTCCTTCTCCCTTTATAGTAGAAATAAGTCAATTTACTTCTAATCAGTTTTCTAATGGAACAATTAAAAGATATTTAATCCAACCTCAAGGTTCAATTCAAATAGAAAGCATAACATCATTTAATCATTATCAATATTATTTATCATCAGAAAATAGTCTTACCGGAGATCCGACACTATATCGACTTAATAGTGATAATTGGATGGCAACAGAAACTATTGAAATTACAAAAACAGATCTTTATCCCAATCCGGCTTCCTTTTTTGTAAATATTGAGCACAACAATTTATCGATAGTAGAAATTTATGATATTCACGGGACTTTACTAAAAACTTCAAACAAAAAGCAAATTGACATATCTCATCTTAGTAATGGAACATATATTGTTATAATTAGAGAGTCAGGCAAAAATAAGACTAAAATCAAAAAATTAATGATTATACGAACCTAACTTCAACTACACAAAACCTTCAATTCATAACCTATAACCTTTTCATGATTTAAATTAATTTGCATTCCATCCAAAAAATGAGTATATTTATACTCTTTTTAGATTGATGTACATAAACTTTTCACTCAACTTATAAAATGGATCGAAAACATAAAAAATTAAAATTTATGAAAATAAAAAATTTTCTTTCAATTCTGGCACTTGGACTCGTTGTAAGCGCCTTCAGTCAAAAACCAATAATGGAAGTAACTTTTACAGCTGATAACAACGGCCAATACATTCCATTGGACAGTATCATGATAAAAAACCTCACTCAGAGTATAGATACTGTACTCTACTCACCTGATACGATTTTTGTATTTGATTATGTTGTTGGTATAGATGATATAAAATCTAATAAAAACAACACTATTAGCATTTCGCAAAATTATCCTAATCCCTTTAATGGTACAACTACAGTTAATTTGTATTTACAGGATAATGAAAATGTTAATATAAGTATAAGAGATATCTTAGGCAGAGAACTGGCAAAATACGATAACACATTGGAACAAGGCAATCATTCATTTATTTTTTATTCTGGAAAAGAGCAATATTACATCTTCTCCGCAAAGACAAGCAGAGAAACAAAGGCTATAAAAATGGCAGGTCTGATTGGAGGAGGACAAACAAATTGTAAACTTGTATATAATGGACATGGTGAAACTCAAATGAATGCTAAATCGGGGAAGGCAATAAAAGGTTTTTCTGTCAACGCAGGCGATATATTATTATTGGTAGGATATTCAAATTCCATAGAATCAGGATTAATTGATTCACCAACAGCGAATAAATCATATATATTCCAGTTTGCAACCAACATTCCTTGCCCAGGCACACCAACTATTACATATGATGGGCAAGTTTATAATACTATCCAGATATACAGCCAGTGCTGGTTTAAAGAAAATCTGAATGTAGGAACCAGGATTGATGGCCCTCAAGACGCTCAAGACAATGACACGATTGAAAAATACTGCTATAATGATGATACTGTAAATTGCAATATATATGGAGGTCTGTATATGTGGAGTGAGATGATGCAGTATACTCATCAGGAAGGAACACAAGGTATTTGCCCTTCTGGATGGCATTTACCATCTAATGAAGAATGGAATGTACTTGAGGGTGCAGTTGATAGTATGTATTCCATTGGTGCTCTCGAATGGTACACATTAGGCTTTCGAGGTTATGATGCAGGAAAAAACCTCAAAGCAACAAATGGATGGTATAACAATAGCAACAGCGCTGATTTATTTGACTTTTCTGTTCTGCCTGGCGGTTACCGTACCAGCATGGGATATTTCGCCCTGATTGATTACGAAGGAGTTTTTGGGCCTTCATCTGAATTCAATTATGCTAACGCATATTACCGTAAATATGTTTCCCATGCTATTGATACCTACTGGCACTATAGTGTTAATGGTTACGGTTATAGTGTCCGCTGCCTCAAGAATTAATTCCAAAGATATGAAACAAAAAGAGTGAAGCGGTAAAGATATATATATAAAGGATATATGTATCTATAGATACAAGAGCACAAAGGTCTAAAAGTACAATACTGTAATGGTTAAAAAAAGCTAAAAGGTAGGAGTTGAAAAATTAATCAAGCGACGATAATTATATTAACTCTTATCCAACATTATCATATAAATATGACTTTGACACAAAACTATTAAATCTATTAGTAATGAAAAAACTACTACTTTCTTTGATTATTGTTAGTATGGCATTAATACTAAGCGCCCAAAACGGCAAGATGCCAACAAAAGCAAAATGTTGTGGGAAAATGAATATTGATCAAATGACTACCATTATTTATAAGCCATTTGATCATAACAATGTCTTTAATCAAAAAAATTCTAAAGGCCCGATTATTGACACAACAATATGTTTTAATTGGGATACCTTAAGTTTAAGTTGGATTGAGAGTACAATGGAAATAGTATTATATGATACGACGAACAAACTGTCCGAACACCTATATTACAAATGGGATGGAAATAATTGGGAACCTGATGAAAAAACCATATTCACATATAATAGTAATGACGCTAGAGATGAATACATTACATACAAATGGGATGGCAGTATCTGGGTTAATGACACAAAAACAAAATACTTCTATGATGTAGGCGGATATCAGATAGAAGAAATCATTACCTATATATGGGATGGAAGTGTTTGGGGAAATTCAAGTAAAACTATCTACAACTGGTCAGGCGGTGTAAACGACGAAGTTACTATTCAGAGCTGGGATGTAAGTAATTGGGTTAACCAAAAAAAGTACATCCTTAATTATAATGGAATGATGAGTATTGAAGAAGTAACTACATATGATTGGAATGGAACAAATTGGGTTGAGTATTCCAATTCTGAATATAGCTACGATGCAAATAATAATATGAAAGAAATTATTCGTTCAATATGGATTGGAAGTGCTTGGGAATATGATGAAAAACATGAATATACATACCATCAATATGGATACTTACTTGAAGAGATTTATTCTACATGGAATGGTGCATGGGAATATTTCGACAGAACTACACGCACATATAGCGGTGTTATGGATTTGTTAGAGGTGCTTTTCGAACACTGGAATGGAACTGCATGGGAAAATGATTACAGAAATACATTGACTTATCCAGGTGGAGGAAACTGTTTTACGCAAGTTATCATTTCTGAGGATTGGACAGGAAGTGCTTGGCTAAATGATGAAAAATGTATACAAATATACTGTGATCTTACTATTGGTATTGATGAAATAGGCGCAATGTCAAGAGAATTATCAATTTATCCGAATCCTGCAGAAAATGAGATTTCTATCTACTGCAAAAATGCAATAACTATAAAAGAAATAAATATCTATGACCAAATCGGCCAAATGGTATTACATGAAAAGCAAATATCAAATAAGATTGATGTTTCAATGCTACGGCCGGGAATGTATATTATTGAATTGGTTTTTAAGAAATTGAAAATACGTGAGAAACTGATAATTAGATAAAATATACAATTATACAAATATTCAATGGTACAAAGTATAATGGGTTGACTCATTTACTTACCTAAACTACTCAAGTAATCGATTGACGAACGTTCGATTGACGATTGGAATTTAAAACAAACTTGAAACAATGAACTGAACCTGCAACCTGCAACTTTTTGACCTTTTTACTTTTAGACTTTGTGTCTTTTCGACTTCCAAATTAACATCCTATCTAAATAATTCTTATATTTTATTGTCTTTTGGAGTTACCTTTTGCTAAAAATCGGATTAATATATACTTTAGCGAATACACCAATAGATCAGCAGTCTTCAAAATGTAGAAAGCGTATTGAATTCTTATTTTCGCGAAAACGTACCGAAGATGTTGATATTATTGTGCAAACTTTATTTTAATTGGCGACTTAAGATATCTGGTCCTTTGCAAAATATCTATTCCTAATAAAATCATATTATATGTAACCTTATATGAAAACAAGAAGTATAAGAAAAAATATTTGGGAATGGGCAGAGATTAAATCAATGCTTATAAATTGTTTTGCATTAATCGGGTTGATAGCAAAGCAAGCTTGTATATTTAT
>JAIOTT010000030.1 GCA_021106655.1 Bacteroidales bacterium | reverse complement strand
TTCGTAATTCAAATCACCAACTTGGAAACATTAGACTTATTAAAAAAGGTAAGAAAAATAGAGATAAAGACCCGTGGCATCTCAAACCAGATTTTTTCGGGGCAGTATCATAGTGCTTTTAAGGGTCGAGGTATGGCTTTTAGCGAAGTAAGAGAATATCAATATGGCGATGACATAAGGAATATAGATTGGAATGTTAGTGCCAGACTTAGTCATCCTTATATTAAAATCTTCGAAGAGGAGAGGGAGTTGGTTGTGATGCTAATTGTTGATGTTAGTGGATCAAATGAGTTTGGAACCCATAAACAGCTGAAAGAAGAATCAATTACGGAGATAGCTGCTGTACTTGCTTTTTCTGCAATTCATAATAATGATAAGGTGGGAGTGATATTCTTTAGTAATAAGGTTGAGAAATTCATACCTCCCAAAAAAGGACCATCTCACATTTTAAGAATTATCAGGGAGCTTATTGATTTTAAACCTGAAAACCGTGAAACTAACATTAGTGAGGCTCTCAGGTATTTTACGAATGTTATGAAAAAAAGATGTATAGCATTCATTTTCTCTGATTTTATCGATAATAAATTTGAAGATGCTTTGAAAATTGCTAATAAAAAACATGATATTATAGCTGTGAGGATATTTGACAAGAGAGAAACAGAATTACCACGAATAGGATTGATTAAGGTTAAAAATGCTGAAACAGGAAAGCTCTCCTGGGTTGATACATCAAGTGCGCAGACCAGGAAAAACTATAACCATTGGTTTAAGAATCTCGATCACGATCTTAATGAACTTTTTATACGTAGTGGCATTGATGCAGTTAATATCAGTACTGATGAGGATTATATAAAACCACTTATTCAGTTATTTAAGAAAAGAGAGTCACGTTTATAGTATTTGTGAAGGTTAAGATATAATGAGGATTATTGAATCATACGAAACTAGTATATTCCCGATTATGAGTAAAATATTAATTGTTACTCTTATTTGTTTTTTCTTAAGTGCAAGAGCTTATTCGCAGGAAATTAAACGGACTGTTGAGGTTGACACAAATGAAATCCTCATAGGAGATCATATAAACCTCAGTATTTTTGTAAACTCCCCTTCCGAAAACAATATCTTTTGGCCACAATTTAATGATACTATCACCAAGGACATTGAGATTTTAGAAAAAAGTTTGCTTGATACTGCTCAGAACATTAATGGTAATACATACTCTCAAAGGCTTGTTTTAACCATTTTTGATTCTGGTTTTTATTATATCCCTCCAATCAGATTTTATTATAAACGCACGGGTGATACCAGCTTGTATTATTTTGATTCAGACCCTATCCCTATAACAGTTAACACGATTGCGGTAGATACCTCGCAAGTTATCAGAGATATTAAAGCTCCTCTCAGGGTACCATATACTTTTAGGGAACTTCTGCCCTGGATATTAGGAAGTATTGCTCTGGCTCTTATTGCCTTTTTTATTCTTTACTATTTGCGAAGACGTAAACAATCAAAACCTTTATTTCAGATAAAGCCAAAACCAAAGATCCCTCCTCACCGTCAAGCACTTGAGGCACTTGATAAACTTAAGGATGAAAAGCTGTGGCAAAGTGGTAAAGTTAAAGCATATCATACTGAACTAACTGATATTATTAGGGTTTATCTGGAGGGAAGATATAAAATTGTAGCTATTGAAATGACTACTGCCGAGATCCTTGACGCTCTGAAAATAGTCTCTCTTGAAAAACGATCAATAGAAAAACTTGATCAAATATTAGTTCTGGCTGATTTCGTGAAGTTTGCAAAATTAGAACCACTGCCATTGGAGCATGATCTGAGTTTTAATAATAGTGTGAGTTTTGTGAAAGAAACTATGGAAAGGCCAAATCTTGAAATGAAAAACGATCATAATGAAAATTCAGGAGTTGCTACTGCTGAAAATGAAAAGTTATAGAAAGAAAAAATTTATTCATAAATGCTGAATAATATAGAATTTGCGAACCCGGATCTTTTGTACATCCTTGTAATTATTCCTTTGCTTGTAGCATGGTATTGGTTCAGGAATAAGAAATCATATCCTGAGATACAGATTTCATCAACTGAAGGATTTAAAAAGACAAAAGGTACTATTAAACAATATCTATTTCACTCTCTGTTTGTGATGAGAATGCTGGCTTTTGCTTTACTGATAGTTGTTATTGCCAGACCTCAGTCAAGTACCAGCAGGAAAGATGTTTCTATTGAAGGGATTGATATTATTATGGCAATGGATATCTCTGGTAGTATGCTTGCACAGGATTTTAAACCCAACCGTTTGGAAGCTTCAAAAGAAGTTGCATCTGACTTTATCAGTGAAAGGCCGAACGACAGGATAGGACTTGTAATATTTAGTGGTGAAACTTTTACTCAATGCCCGCTTACTACTGATCATGCTGTCTTGAAAAACTTATTTAAAGATGTAAAAAGCGGTATGATTGAAGATGGAACTGCATTGGGTGATGGACTTGCAACAGCAGTTAACAGGTTGAGAAAAAGCGATGCAATCAGCAAGGTGATCATTCTACTTACTGATGGAGTAAATAATATGGGGTCTATTGATCCGGCTTCTGCAGCAGAAATTGCTAAGCTTTATGGAATTAGAATATATACCATTGGTGTTGGCAGCAGAGGCCTTGCTCCTTATCCGGTTCAAACTCCTTTTGGTATTCGATATCAGGATGTGGAAGTGAAAATTGATGAGAAACTTTTGCAGAGGGTGGCTAATATGACTGACGGAATTTATTTCAGAGCAACAAATAAAAAAAACCTTACGGATATATATAAAGAAATTGATAAGTTAGAAAAATCGAAAATTGATGTTACAGAGTTTAGTAAAAAACATGAGGAGTTTTTATCAATAGCCTTGTTGGCATTGGTATTGCTCCTTGCTGAGGCTTTACTTAGGAATACTGTTTTTAGGACTGTGCCGTAAGGTGAGTAGGTGAGTAGGTGAGTAGGTGAGTAGGTGAGTAAGGTAAGTAGGTGAGTGGGAAAACAGGTAAGTAGGTGAGTAAGGTAAGTAGGTGAGTAGGTAAGTAGGTGAGTGGGAAAACAGGTAAGTAGGTGAGTGGGAAAACAGGTAAGTAGGTTACATCCATACTTAACTACTCAACGACTTAACTACTCAACATGGTATAAATAGATTAATCAACTAAATTAATTAAATAGTATAAAAACCAAAATTAACCAATGCTGCGATTCGAAAATCCTAATATCTTGTTCGGATTATTATTGATACCTCTGTTTATTGTCCTTTTTATTTTGTTTTTACAATGGAAGAAAAAGTCAATTCGGAAATTCGGGGAGCTCTCTGTAATCTCTCAGCTAATGCCATGGGTATCCAAAGGAAGGCTGATAGTAAAATTTATTTTATTTATGTCAGCGCTGTTTTTCCTTATTATCGGAATTGCTAATCCACAGATTGGATCCAAACTTGTTAAAGCTCAAAGGAAGGGAATTGACCTGATGATAGCATTGGATGTTTCGAGTAGTATGTTGGCTCAGGATATTCAGCCAAACAGGATTGAAAAGGCTAAACAAGCCATTTCCAGACTTATTGATAAATTAAGTTCTGACAGATTAGGAATAATAGTGTTTGCCGGAAAGGCATACGTGCAGTTACCTATAACTACTGATTATTCAGCTGCAAAATTATTCCTTTCCACAATAGAAACTGATATTGTGAGTGTTCAGGGAACGGCTATAAGTGATGCAATTTCATTGGCGATGAGCTCTTTTGATGAGAATGATCATGATAAGGCAATAATCCTTATCACTGATGGAGAAAACCATGAAGGAGATGCACTTCAGGAAGCACAATTTGCTGCAGAAAATGGAATTCATGTCTATACAATTGGAATGGGATTGCCTGAAGGCGCACCGATTCCAATGTACAGAGGAGACGCTCAGACAGGATATAAAAAGGATAAACAGGGCAATACGATCATTACTCAGTTGGATGAGGTGATGTTGAGGAAAATTGCTTCAATTGGAAATGGAATATATGTTAGAGCAAATAATACACGGGCCGGCCTGAAAAAAGTATTCGAAGCTATTAATAAACTTGAAAAAAAGGAATTTGACAGTATTATGTTTTCTGATTATGAAGATCGCTTTCAATATTTTATTGCTCTGGCAATACTTCTGCTTTTAATTGAGTTTTTTATAGCTGAACGAAAGAGTAAAGTATTGAGCTCTTTTAAACTTTTTGAAAAGTAATTATAATACAAAAATGAGATATCTCAAATATATAATAATATTTATTGCTCTATTTGTTTCATTAGTTGAAAGTAAAGCTCAGAGCGAAAATAATCTTATTCGAAAGGGGAATAAGTTATATGTTGAAAATGAATTTAAGGATGCTGAAATCGATTATCGAAAATCACTTGAAAAAAATAGTGAGTCTGTAAAAGGCAAGTTCAACCTGGGTAACTCACTTTATAAGCAGGAAAGTTATGAGGACGCTGCTAAATTATACAATGATGTGGCGATCAGGGATATTAATGAAAAAACAAGAGCTGAAGCTTATCATAACCTTGGTAATTCATTGGTAGAGGGCAAAGAGTATGCTGAAGGTATAAAAGCTTATAAAAATGCACTGCGCCTAAATCCTGATGATCTTGATACTAAATATAATATGGAATATGCCAAGAAGATGTTGCAGCGGCAGGAGCAGCAACAGGAAAATCAGGATCAGGATAAAGATAAGGATGATAAAGAAAAGCAACAGGAGCGGGATAAAGAAAAGCAACAGGATCAGGATAAAGAAAAGCAGCAGGATCAGGAGCAGAAGCAACAGGATCAGCAACAACAGGAACAACAGCAACCAAAACAAATATCAAAAGAAGATGCTGAGAGAATGCTGGAAGCTTTAAAGAATGATGAAAAAAACACTCTTGAAAAAGTGACAAAGAAAAAGACAGAAGCTACTAGAATAAAAATTGAGAAAGATTGGTAAAGCATTGAAAAATTGTATCATCTTTAGATTATTGATAACTTTGCAACCTGCATAGAAGGCGATGAACACAATAGATAGTAATGAAGAATTTATTTAAGATTATATTTTTACTGTTATTATTAATTCCTGTTAAGGTATTTTCACAGGAAGTGAAATTTACTGCGACAGCAAAAAATGTTGTGACTCTCGGAGAGCAGTTCAGACTTATGTATGTTGTGAATGCCCCGGGAACTGGTTTTAGCCATT
>JAIOTT010000369.1 GCA_021106655.1 Bacteroidales bacterium | reverse complement strand
CCGACAAGATTGAAAAGGTGCACTTCCTCATCTTCAATAGCTTTATATTGGAGCGTTCCGGAATAAAGTTCAATTATCATAGTACCTGCAGAACAATGAAAATACATCCTTCTCTCTGGAATCGTATTACTCATGGTTGCTTGAAATTAAACCCGGATACCATTGTAAAACTCCATGATAGATACAATATTATCTTCAATTGTTTTTTCTGAAAGAAAAGCATTTTGCGCATCTTCACTATATTTATCTGCAACAAAATACCAATCGGCACAATCAAAAAGTTCTTTGTTTTTATGATACACATCTTTATTTTCAGGGATGAACATATCATTCCCTCCAAAAGCCGCAATTTTTCTGGGAACTGAATCAGTAAACCAATTGATAAGATCAAGATCATGGACACACTTTTCCAGAATATGGGGACCTGCTAACTCTCTTTTCCTCCGCCAGTTTTTCATTATAAACGATCCATGATCAGGTCGAATATTTTCACAGGCATTAATCGAAATCACTTTACCCAATTTCCCACTGGTGAGGATTTCTTTCGTTTTTCTACATATTGTGGCATAACTCAAAGTAAAACCTGTGGCAAAAAGTTTACCGCTTTTTTTATGCGCTTTACTTATCTCAAGACAATCCGAAATTGTCATAGCCAGAGGTTTTTCGGAAAAAACATGTTTCCCATTCTCAAAGGCAGCAAGAATATGCTCTTTATGGAATACATTAGGTGATCCGATTAAGACCCAGTCCAATTCTGGGTCTCTCGCTAATTCCTGATACGAAGAATATATCTTTCCCTTTCCATAATTTCGCTTATCGAACATATGCTGAATATTAATGGTGGAGGGATCCCAACCGCCAACAAGTTGAACATCTTCTTTATCTTTAAACTGATCAATTAAATCACTTATTCTTCCACCACAACCGATTACACCGAATTTTATAGTTCCCACTACGCACTCCCTTTTATCTTAGTATGTATAAAGAAGAGTGTCAGTTATATAAAATATCTACTAGTTTACTACATAATTTACACACTCTGGATTTCACTTTCTCAGATTTTTTATTTATTGATAACTGATTCTCTTTTATAAATTTGTGTCATAATCATAACACACTCCGGACGCCGATTAGGATGCTCTACTCTTCGTAACATCAATTCAGCAGCTCTTCGACCTATTGTTGTTTTACATGCATCTATTGAGGTTAATTTCGGACTCATCCATTTGCACTCATTAAGATTATCAAAACCGATTAACGAGACATCTTCAGGACATCGAATCCCTAACTCTTCTATTGTTTTCAACACAATCATTGCTATGGGATCATTTGCACAGAGAAATGCGGTAGGTCGGTTTTTACTCTTCAAAACTTTTACCACTTGCACTTTTGAGAAAGGAATAATTTCATTTTCTCGTCTATCTGATATACTTATAAGTTCAATTTTTTTATTATTAAATTCTTGTATAAAATCATCACCAGCAGAGGTGAATCCGCGATATCGTTCCCTAAAACTTAAGGAATAACTTGTATCTCCTACAAATCCAATTCTTTGGTGATTATTCTCAAGTAAATACCTTGTTGCCTCATAACCTCCGCCAAAATTATCTGCAAGCACATGATCAAGCTTTAAATTTGATAAATTCTCGGAGTCAACAAGTACAACAGGAATTCCAGTTGCATAAATAGCATGAACAAATGTTGTCTGAACCCTTCCCACTATAATTGCTCCATCAACTTTCCTATCAGATATACAACTTGGTATTCCTTTGCTTGCAGGCTGAGTAGTATCAAGTGCAGAAAGAATTAGACTATACAAATTCTTACTTAATTCCGCTTCAACACCATGTATTACCTTTCCCCAATATTCAATGTCAGTCATATCTTCTTTAGGTACGAGTAAAGCTATAGTTCCGTTCTCTGAAGAGGGAACCATCATTATTGAAGAGTTTGTTTTATAGCCTAAGCGGTTTGCTGTTAATATCACATTTTTTTTTGTTTCTTCACTAACTCCGTGTTTATTTGACAGGGCCTTAGATACAAGAGATTTGGATATTTTCAGCTCATCAGCTATTGATTGCATCGAAACTTTTTTTCCCAATTTTATAACCTCATTAAATACTTTATTTTATTAAAGCTTATTTCAACATAAGTCTTTTAATTTGCAATATTATATAGTACAGATCTTCTATTGCCTACCTCACAGGACAGTCTCGAAGATGCTCCAACAACAAATCAAGAGAGCAAGTAGCTACTCCAACATATTGGTCGGCACCCCCATAGTAAACATATAAGGTTTCATCTATAACAACATTTCCACAAGGAAAACAAATTCCTTTATAAATCCCTTTATTCTCATAATCATACTCAGGAACCAATAGAGGTTTTGGAGTTCTATGTGTTACCACAGATGGATTATTAGTATCAAGAAGCATTGCACCAACCCGATATTTCATATCTTCACCTACCCCATGATACAAAGTAAGCCAGCCATCCTTAGTTTTTATGGGAGGCGAAGCCCCTCCAATTTTGCTACTTTCCCAATTATACATGGG
>JAIOTT010000027.1 GCA_021106655.1 Bacteroidales bacterium | reverse complement strand
TGAATTGAATGAAACTTTGGAAAAATATAAAAGCAAACGTCGTACACGTATTAAAGAAAACAAACCAATAGATCCAAAGATTAAATGTCAGTTCTCCGAAAGGGAAATTGAAATAATAAAACTAATTGCTCAGTACAAAACCAGCAAGCAAATTGGTGAAGAATGATATATCAGCAAAAACACCGTCGACACACACCGCAGGAATATTCTTGAAAAAGCTAATCTTCATAAAACATCTGAGCTTATTGTTTTCGCATTTGAACATGGCATAGCAGGCTAGTGGCAGTAGCAGTTGCAGGAGACAGGTATTTGGTTCGCGTCGTCAGTGCTTCGCGTGTCATTCATTGTAATTCGGAAATACTTCGTCACTCGTATGTTCGAATGCTCGATTATTCACCAGGCTACCATATGGCAAAGGCATTAATACTCTATTGGTTCCTGGCTGGTATGACGTAATCTTAAAATCAAAATAGCATCATCTGTAATCTTATAAGCAATTCGATAATTGAAGGCAAAAAACACTCTGTAACTGCCGTCATTATTCTTCTTTAGCTTATCTGCTTCGAACATTTCAGGATTAGCTGAAAGCATTTTTACAGTTTCAAATATTTTGTTTTTAACAATACTTGCTCCTTGTGGGGATTCCTTACTAATGTGTATAAGAACTTTCTTAAGGTTTTTCTTTGCTTCGTTGTCCCAAAAGATTTTATGCTTCTTGCCTACCATTGATTAGCTTCTTTCTCCAGATCAGGCTGTTCGGTATATTTGCCGGCGTTAATTCGTCTCTCTGCTTCTTCTATCTCTTCATTATATTTCTTAATGCTTATCCTACCTTCTTTGCCAACAAATGATTTTATTAGAGACAAAAGAGATTCTTTTTGGGCTTTACTTAGTAAAACAAAATAATCTAGAAACTCTTTATCTATTGATTTTTCTAACATTATTTCAAATTTTTGATTCATAAGCAAAGATAGCAAATTATCCTGATGTTTCTTTATTTCGTTAGTATCAAAACTATAAATAAGGTAACCAGAACAATCCAAAAAAAAATTATCAGTACTATTATACCTTTCTAAAAGTAGACCTATACTCATTAGCAGGTATTGCATCAGAGAGTTTAGAGAACTACTTTTGACTATCTAATTTCTTTGTGGTTCCTTTGTGACATCCTTCGTGTTCTTCGTGGTAAAAAAAATATAACCACAAAGCTGCACAAAGTACTTCACTAAGGATGCACAAAATATAATGATCATACAAATTGAAAAAGCACGAAATAATCGATACTACAACAGAAAAACAACAAACTGAAGAAATTACAAAAGTCTGTCAGGCCTGGTGCGGATATTCCCTTTTACATGATTATCCAGCAATGCTAGATTTATGTATTGAAAATTCCCGATTTGCTGAACTTACTAATGCATGTGCCAGAAGTACGGGCCTAGGAATATTCTATCATTACGAATTTAAAAACATTAAAGTCATACAGATTGTCTCAAATACAAACTATGCTATTGTTACCGGAGATATTAAGCTTATCCAATCCGGGCAAAAGAATATTTTTAACGGGAAATTTCAATCGAGTTGTATATATCATTCTTCCTCAAATAAGCCTTGGAAATTAGATGAGATAGAGGTGGAGTGGGAGATGTAGAGTTCTTGGATGTGTAAGGATCATTAAAGAGTTAACAAAATAAAAATTAATGAAACGAATATTATTAATTATATCAGCGCCAATTCTTTTAATCTCATCATGTACAACAGTTAAATTTGAGATTTTATTGAATAAAGAAATATTTTCTAAAATATCTGACTTTAAGAGGATTAAATAAAATGCCCTTATAAGTAGTTTTATTTTAAAAGTAACAAACACAATATCATCCACTGCTGTGAATTACCTAAGAAAAGATAATCCCAGCAATCCCTTATTTTCGAAATCTTCACCAAAACACCGAGACCTTTCCCTGACTATCTCAACTTTTGCGATGCTTCTGACGGGACACTGTTGAGAAAAGTCTTCAAATTTTCAAACTCTACTCATATTATAAGTCATAATAAATAATTGATTTTACTAACTATTGATCAGAATTATAATAATTCTTTATAAAACACTAAAAAGTCATTAGTTTTGCAAAAATTTTGATAGAAACATTAATTATGTTTGAAATGGAAAAATCGAAAAGGATTAAGATTTATGATCTTTTAAAATCACCTGAAAAAATTGGTTTAGGAAAAGATGTCATCGTTAAAGGATGGGTAAGAACCAGAAGAGGTAATAAGAAAATCGCTTTTATTGCTGTAAATGATGGTTCAATTATTCATAATATACAAATAGTGGCTGATGTTGCTAATTTTCCTGAAGAGACAATGAACCAGATCACCACCGGAGCATGCATTTCTGTTAATGGGAAATTGGTTGAATCGATGGGAAAAGGACAGGGTGTTGAGATACAGGCTGAAAAAATTGAAATATTGGGTGCTGCTGATCCGGAAAAATATCCTCTCCAGAAGAAAGGACACAGCCTTGAATTTTTAAGAGAAATAGCTCATCTGCGTCCCAGGACAAATACTTTCGGAGCTATCTTCAGGATACGTCATGCAGTTTCTTATGCAATTCATAAGTATTTTAATGATAATGGATTTTATTACATTCATACTCCTATCATTACCGGTTCTGATGCTGAAGGTGCAGGCGAGATGTTCAGGGTTAGCACTCTTGATGCCAAAAACCCTCCTCTTAATGAGGATGGAGATGTTGATTATTCAAAGGATTTTTTCGGAAAAGAGACAAACCTTACTGTCTCCGGGCAATTAGAAGGTGAACTGGGTGCTCTTGCTCTTTCGCAGGTTTATACATTTGGTCCTACGTTCAGGGCTGAAAACTCAAATACTCCAAGGCATCTGGCAGAATTCTGGATGATAGAACCGGAAGTGGCTTTCAATGATATAGTTGATAACATGGACCTAGCTGAGGATTTTCTAAAATATCTTATAAATTATGCACTTGACAATTGTAAGGATGATCTGGAGTTTCTCAACAAAATGTATGATGAGGAATTAATAGAAAGACTAAAGTTTGTTATTAATAATGAATTCAAGCGATTAACATACACCGAAGCCATTGAAATCCTAAAAGATTCCGCACACAAGTTTGAGTTTCCTGTGGATTGGGGCCTGGATCTGCAATCTGAGCATGAAAGATAT
>JAIOTT010000062.1 GCA_021106655.1 Bacteroidales bacterium | reverse complement strand
CAAACCTGATAATAACATCGGCCTGGAGGATATAATGAATATGACCCGAGATCGCTATGAGGGAACTCCCTACGACATGACAAAAGGCACTGAAGCAGGACCTTTCGGAAACCCCAATAGAATACGACCCTTAAACTGGGAAGTAAATGGACAAAAATATTCATGGGAAAGGCCTGTATCAACCTATAATACAGCATTTTCTTTTATTGCCCAAGCAAGATCTTTTTTACCCGATGAAATCGGAGGAATTGTTTGGTTTGGTCTTGATGATACTTATTTTTCTTGTTATGTCCCTTTTTATTGCAGCATCACAGAAATTCCTGATGCTTTTACTAAAGGAGATATCAGGAAGTACTCCCGTGAATCTGCTTGGTGGGCATTTAATTTTGTTTCGAATTTTGCAAATTTAAGGTATTCGTATATGATCAAAGATATTCAATTAGTCCAGAAAGAACTTGAAAGTTCATTTATTGCTATGCAGGATTCAGTTGAAACAAAAGCAAAACAATTGAAAAAGAAGAAAAGAAATAAATTTCTGACGAATTATTCCTGTTCAATGGGAGAGTTAACTCATAAAAAATGGACTGAACTAGGCGAACACCTGATCACCAAATATAATGACGGTTATATTAAAAACGAAAAAGGTAGTCCTGAAGCTGTTGGATACCCGGAAGAATGGCTTAAGTCGCTGATAAAAGCAGAGCCAAAAAAATTCAAAATTCCAGACTGGAATTCAGAATATGAGTTGGAAGCCCTGCCATATTAATAGTACATTGAGAAAATTCTGTATTTTTGTTATATTCTTATCAGGCAATAATACCTGATATAAATCATTAATAATACAAATCAAAAGTTGAGATTATGGCAATAAATAGCTTATTTCCTCTGTTATTTTTTTTAACTATTACTATTTTATAACTTCAATTTTATTACCCCCTCTAACTCCCCCTATGAATAGGAGGAGAACACTTAAAAGCCCCTCCCTGCTCGTAGGGAGGGGTTGGGGAGGGTAAAAAAATGATTAATCATTCATGACTTGTCTGAAAATTTGTCATATGAATATTTCAACCCTTGATTCGCATTATTAACACAGATAAAAAAAGGTTTTAATTAGCGCATTAGCGACAAAAAAAAGCAATATGACTGAAACAGCTCCAAAAAAAGACATTTCCAAAAAAAGGAAGGATCCCGGGTCTAAAATATATAAATTTATTATTGTATTACTCCTTCTGATAGTTGCCATACTGGTTTGGCAATTACTTGATACTAAATCTGAAGTTAATACAATTCAAACTGAATCTCTTAATATTAAACAGAGTTTACAGACAGAACTTGATTCACTGGTTGCAGAGCATGAAATGATAAAATCTGAATATGGAACACTTACAGATTCACTTTCAGTGAAAGATAGTGTTATTCTCGCCAATGCCAAAGAGATTCAGAAATTACTCAACACACAATGGGAGTATTATAAAGTTAAAAAGAAACTGGCTCTTTTAAGAAAGATCACACAAGGTTATGTTCATCAGGTTGATTCTTTATTCACGGTAAATCAGGAATTAAAAGATGAGAATACCGAGATCAAAAGAGTATATAGAAAAGAACAAAGAAAAAATACAGAACTTACAAAAGAAAAAGAAAAGCTTGAAGAAAAGGTGGATCAGGCTTCTGCGATAAAAGCCTATAATATTACTGCTCAAGGTATTCGCATGAAAGGCAGTCAAAAGGAAATAGTCACTGATAAGGCCCGCAGGATTGAAAAAGTAAAAGTATGCTTGACCCTTGCCGAGAATCTAATAATTCCTCCCGGAGAGAAAAATGTTTATATCAGAATAGCACGCCCTGATAAAGTTATTATTTCCAAAAGTAAAGATATAATTTACACCTTTGATTATAATGGTGAGAAGATACAGTATTCAATGATGCAGGAAGTTGAATACAATAACAAAGCTATGAGTCTGTGCCTATACTGGAATAAACAGGACAAGAAAAGTCCTGCAATGATAGGTACTTATTATATAGCAATATTTTTAGATGGTCAGGAAATTGGACAAACTCACTTTGAACTGAGATAAGACTTATTATTTTTATCTGTTTTTTTTGATATTATTTCCACCCAAATTACCCACATTGTAAATATTATGGCATAAAACAGTGGCCGGAGAATATAATCATGAGTTAAATCCCAAAATTCCTGACTATGGTTATTATGAGTTATCAATGATAAGGTAACAATCCTGATAACATTTGTAAAATGAATAAGCAAAAAACCCAATGGTATAAACCATAATTTTTTCTTCCATGGGCCGGGATATAATAACATCAAAATAAGGAACTGAACCATTGGCTTAAATGCTGAACATCCTGATCCAACTCCTACCCATCCATTATTTGGTAAATAGATCCGGTCGTTAACAATAGTTATATTTATATTGAATATATCAGATAAAATCCATTGACTGTAAGAAATTACCAGTTGTGCCATAAAATCTTGCGCTGCCATTACAACAGTAGCTATCGGTTTATAATTTAACTCGTTTGCCCAATATCTGTATAGAAAATGTACAATAATTGCTATTGTACAAAAAATAAAAACCTCACGTAAAGCAGATAACTTATGCTTTTTTACAAAATCATTGATCTTGTTTAAAAACTTTTTCATACGAGTTTGGTTGATATTCAGTTATATGCTAAATTCTATTGCTTAAACTATTTTATTCCGATTAGTTAACAAACAAAGCTAAATAAATAATCAATTAAATCTCTTTTTCAACAGGAAATATTTTACAATAGATTAATTTAGTCTGTTTTTTTTTAATGTTTTCATAAATCCATATGATAGTCCTAAACAAATTAAACTTATTATACCGCTGCCAACAGGGGCTCCCCCTACCGGCGATCCGCCACTGCCATTACTTGGATTTGGTTGAGCATAAACATATGTTCCGGCGCACCAAAATGATAAGGTCAATAATATAATAATAAGTAGTTTTTTCATGTGTTTAATTTTTCTTAATTAATCATTCTTTAGTACGAATTGACGGGGTCCTTTGTGTTATCTAACTGGTTCCTTTGAATTAGCTTACGGGTAAATCCGTCAAGTTTTATTTTTTTTCTCCCTAACGTAGCAATACTTTCTGTATAATTATTTCATCCTCACAAATCACTTTAATTAAATAAAGACCAGACTTTCCCTGCATGTCAAAAATATTTGTAGCATATTTTGTGGATTTATATTTTGCAAGTCTCTGCCCTAATAAATTCATGATCTCGATAATCATTTCTCCATCTTCGCCATTACAGTTTACTAAAATTTTATTTTTTTCAGCCCAGATGGAAATGCCTGTGGAGCCTGAGGTTACAGGTTTATCTGTAAGAATATAATTTACATAAAGAAGAAACCTGTTTTGATCATCACCTGTCTGATAAGAAAAAGAATAATTGTTATTCTTTGTAAGATCTGTTGCGAACCCTGTATGTAAATCTTTTAGAACAATGTTATTCAGTGGGTTGAATATTGATAATTGATCGAGACTTAAGGTAAAAACACCCGGACTACCTGACTTAAAACCTAAAGGAATTATAACTCCCTTTTGAGGTAATGGCATTGAGTTTACTGAAAGATCAGCATTTGAAATACGTGAAAATATCTGTGGCACAAGAGTGTCAATAGTAAAAAGCTTATATGCATCATAAGAGCCATCAAAACCCGGGCTTGCTAAAGTTGTAAAATATAAATATGTTGCATCACAAAAATTGTTTCCACAGACAACAAATTTTAGCAGATCTTTATAATTTCCATTTTTATAATTGATCATTTGTCCGTCATGTGTTCTTACAGAATTATCAAAATGGATTACAGCTCCATTAGCAGTATCACTTGCATGTACAAAAAATCCATGCATGGAAGGTATATACCGGGATCCGCTACCACCAACACCAGGAACATATGATTTATACATCCCTTGTGTCCCTGAGGAAGGATCCCAGTAATATACGGCTGCATCAATGGAAGTTGGAATATTTACCAGATCCCAGTCGATCGATGACGGATATGGATTGCCAATAAAATTAAATCCATTCAAAGTTGAATCCTGACCATATGTATAGGTTAATGGTTTTGAATTATAACTTCCTGTATTTAAAATTCCTGAAGTTGTTGTAAAATTTGCTTTACTACCAAAACTTAGAGGTAGATTAACTGAATAGCCTTCAGTGATGTTCAATGAATCGTCAGGGTCAACAATATGTTCCCATATCTGCAATGTCTCATTCCATGAATTAAGTAATCCCCCGGTAAATACATCTGCATTACAATCACTCAAAGGTGAAGAAATATAATGCCATTTCTCATTAGATGAAAAATACCGTTCAATAATAATTTGACCACCATAGTGTAAAGCACTTATTCCTTCTGTGAGTATTGATCCCGTTCCTGCATGATCTGCTTTAATAATTATATCATTAGAAACATTCAAACTTCCGACACTTTTTATGTCTAATCTCCCTAAAGGGTCTATTCTCAAGTCATAGCAAACTGATGATCCGGTAACTTCAGGGATATAGTTTGTAGCTTCATGTAATACTACAGATGTTGCAGTGTCAGGAATATTACCTCCTGTCCAATTACTTCCGTCATTCCAGTTGCCTGAAACTATTCCCTGCCATTGTATCCCTGACCTGTACCTGCCCGGATCCATATCTCCGGTGGCGGCCTGAGAAAAGATAATCCACTCATCAGAATTCCATATGCTATTTGCAGAAATTATTGTATCCTTCCTGATAACCCTGGAATCTGTATATTCCCATTGTGTTCCGCTGCCATCCTGATTCATAATTCCATAAGAATCAACAAGCCTTCCACTTAAATGATCTCCATTCTTATAAAGAAAATATCCATCATCACCATTTCCACTCACAATAGAAGACGCTTGTTCAGGTTGAAAAAAATATGAGCTTACAAAATCAGGAATATTATACGATATTACATAGGTGCATCCCGGATGAATCTTCCCTGTTAGTAATAAATCACTCCAGTTACCTCCATTAGTTTGCTTACACAAATACCAATTTTCATTGTTTAGATCAACTACATCAGTTCCTGCATTATAGATCTCCAAAAAACGTGCATTATAATTATTAAGGGGATCAGCTACTTCTGAAATAAATATTTTCTCAGAAGAAGGTATAGCAGTGGTATCTTTATATTGACTGACTCCAGTCCATGTAGTATCATATCTAACAAATGCTCTGAAATAGTAAATTGAATCATCAATTAAATCACTAACTACAACTGAATCTTCAATACCTTTATAAACAACATAATTTCCTGTTCCTGTTCCTCCAATTTCTGTCCCAAGACCAAAATTTGGATTTGCAAGATAATTTGATCCATCACCAAACGGAGATTGGTCGACAGCAGTACCTAGTCTCCCCACAATCATAACTTCATCCCACCAGGTACCGGGGATAGCAGTATAATTTGTCCATGTTAGCAATGCCATAGCTTCGCCTGCATATGAACAAAAATCTGATACCCCCTGCACGAAAGATGTATCATCAACCTCTGCCGTTGCTATCGACCAATCATCATTATCATTGCCTGCAATTTCTGAATATGCATATGCAATGAAAAAATAATTTAGTCCGTTTGATAAACCGGTAATAATAACATCTCCATCACTATTGTTGTTTTGATTCACAACACAAAAGCTGTTATTGTTCTGAGTACCACCACCATATTGAAGATTGGATGAATAATCAACAGCATCTGTATTATTCATATCAGCATCATTCGGATTATCTTCACTTGCAAATACAACTACACCATCCCAATCCATTCCATATGTACCATCTGGCTTCGTCCAGATAAGGTTTATCTTATCCGGTGCAATATAATTAATACTCAAGCCTGAAGGAGGTAATAAATTACTACCGGTATTATTGATACTTAAATTATCAAAATATAAAACTCTCTTATCCGATGCATTTGCAATATTTGTTGAGATAGCAAAATATGATGATGTTGAGTATGTTGTATCCACAACCGGACCTCCCTTCAAAGTTTGGGGTACCGTATCAAAACCCTCATCAATATAGATATCCCAAAATCCATTGTTATCTCTTGTAATTTTCACAGTATGACCGGTTTCTGAACCTGTACCATCAGGGAAAGCAGGATAATTTGTATTAATTATCAATGTACTATTTGTCCCATCCTGCCTATACAGCTCAAAAACATCATCGCAACTGCTACAACCCCTGTGGAGAAAATATCCATTGAAATCAAAACTACCGTCAGTAAGTTTCGAAACATCATTTTCATCTGACATTAATATTATATTGTAATCGTTTGTTCCTGACAAAGCCCATCCTGCTCCATCGGCCACAGAAAATATCCATTCGCCTTCCGAAACAGTACTGATGGTAGTGATCACAGCATCATTTATGTTAGGCTTACTACATAAAACTTTGCCATCATCATTTGCACCAGCGGCCAGGGATCCATCCCCTGAATTGCCGGGATCAACAACCCAAAATAGTGATGTATCCCCTGACCAAACTGGATTTGTATGAATTTCACCATCAGTAAAATCATCACTTACCTGGCAAAATGTTAAAGCTGAAATAAAAGTCCAAAAAACTACAAAAAACAATGTGCGTATTACCATAATGTTATTTTTTAAAATATTCCTAAATCTATTTTCTTTAATAAATTCTGAGTTGATATGATTTCTTGCAAAATCTTTTCAAAATTATAGCATCAAAATACCTGAATCAAGAACAAATGAGGGGATATTACTTATAAATGAGTAATCAATAACTTTGATCATGTTACCGGAAACAAAAAAATTTGACTTCTAAAAAATTATTTTAATTTTGGCAGCATAGAATATCAATTGTGATGATAAATTCTACTTTAATCAACATAAAACTCATTATACGAATCCTTGGGTTATTATTGATCCTGGAAGGATTCTTCATGCTTGCATGTTTACCTTTTTCTTATTATTTCGATGAAAATGATTCATGGGCTTTAATTGCATCAGGAGTTTTTACTTCTTTTGTTGGTACAATACTTTGGATATTTACCAGGGGAGTTGATAAAAAACAAATCGGAAAAAGAGAAGGCTATATTATTGTAACCTTTGCCTGGATAATTATTTCTGTTTTTGGAGCATTACCCTTTGTAATAAGTAAAACTATTCCTAATTACACAGATGCATTCTTTGAAACTATCTCTGGCTTTACCACAACAGGAGCTACTATATTAACGGATGTCGAAGCTATGCCAAAAGGATTGCTTTTTTGGAGAAGCATGACACATTGGATTGGCGGAATGGGAATTATTGTTCTTTCCCTGGCAATATTACCTATACTTGGAATAGGAGGTATGCAGTTATTTGTTGCTGAAGTTCCAGGACCAGCACCCGACAAACTTCATCCCAGAATTACTCAAACAGCTAAAAGACTCTGGGGTATTTATGTTTTATTAACCGGGCTTGAAACAATATTATTAATGTTTGGTGGTATGAGCCTCTTTGATGCTTTATGTCATGCTTTTGGAACAATGGCTACAGGGGGGTTCTCAACTCAAAACAATAGTATTATTGATTACTCACCGTATATCCAGTACATTATAATTATATTTATGATTATTGCCGGTACTAATTTTACTCTTCATTTTTTTGTGTTAAGAGGCTATTTTAAAAAAGTTTGGAATAATGAAGAATATCGATTTTATATATATACACTATTAATTGTTAGCACTGTAATTACTACTGCATTGCTTGTTTCTCATCATACTGGTTTTGAAAAAGACTTTCGCGATGCCCTTTTCCAGACTGTATCTATAATAACAACTACAGGATATGTTACAGCTGATTATTTAAGCTGGCCATTCTTTGTTTGGCTGTTAATCTTTATGTTAATGTTTACAGGGGGATCAGCAGGATCAACAGGAGGGGGAGTGAAAATGGTCAGGCAATTACTCCTTTTGAAGAACAGCAGGCTTGAATTAAAACGGCTTTTACATCCTCAGGCTGTGATACCTGTCAGGCTTAATGGTAAGACTATTCCGCAAAATGTTATTTTTAATGTCCTGGCATTTTTTCTTATTTACACCCTGATATTTGCATTTGGATCACTTTTTATGTCGATGCTTGGACTAGATTTTGAAACGTCAATAGGTTCAGTTGCGGCAACCTTAGGTAATATTGGTCCCGGAATAGGATCAGTTGGGCCGGTCAGTAATTATTCAGAAATTCCTATCACCGGAAAATGGTTTCTGAGCTTCTTAATGCTACTAGGGCGATTGGAACTTTTTACTGTACTTGTTTTGTTCTCCCGGGTATTCTGGAAGAAATAGTCCCAAAAACTAATAGTTGAGTAAGTTAAGTGGGGTTGACAAACCTGTAGTATATAGTATTATTTATTTCCTACTCAACAAATCAATCAATTAACCACTTAACTGAGCTACAATTAGATCAATTAGAAATTTATAATCGCTAATTATAATATTTCCAGTCTAATTTTGTTAACTTTGATATTGAAACCTAAAGCATATCCCACAATGCAAAAACTTTCAGTTGTTATCATCACATTAAATGAGGAAAAAAATATTGGGCGATGTCTGGATGCTGTAAAAGATATTGCTGACGATATTGTTATTGTTGATTCTCTCTCTACTGACAAAACTGAAGAAATTACTTTAGCAAAGGGAGGTCGCGTAATCAAACAAAAATTTTTAGGTCACATCGCACAGAAAAATTTCGCCATTACACAAGCAAAATTTCCCCATATTCTTTCACTCGATGCTGATGAAGTGCTTTCTGATGAATTGAAAAAGTCAATCCTGGAAACAAAACAAAACTGGAAATATGACGGTTATACTTTTAATCGCCTTACTTACTACTGTGGAAGATGGATAAAACATTGCGGCTGGTATCCCGACACAAAATTACGTCTTTGGGATAGCCGAAAAGGAAAATGGGCAGGACTTAATCCACATGACCAGTTCTTTATGCATAAAGATGCTTCTTTAAAACATCTTGAAGGAGATTTGTTACATTATTCCTATGATTCCATACAGCATCATTCTAGTGTCTCAATGCGTTATTCAGAAATCATGGCTCAGCAGCTATTTGAGCAAGGCAAAAAAAGCAGAGCTATCAAAATGTGGGTAAATCCTCTTGCTAAATTTATTAAAGTTTACTTTCAGAAAAAAGGATTTAAAGATGGAATATACGGACTTATAATAAGCTGGATTGCAGCATATTCTACCTTTATGAAATATGCGCTGCTTAGACATCTTGAGAAAAGTGAAAAATTATAAACTGATGAGAAAAATTGATTTCCCTGTTTCATTAATTATAACAACTTATAATTGGGAAAAGGCACTGGAGCAGGTTATCAAATCAGCTTTTAATCAATCTGTCTTGCCTGATGAAATGATTATTGCAGATGACGGATCAAAACCTTCCACAAAAGAACTTATTCGGGGATTTCAAGAAGATTCACCCATATCGCTTATACACTCATGGCAGGAAGATCTTGGTTTCAGAGCTGCCATGTCAAGAAACAAAGCAATTGCAAGAGCTTCTAATGAATACCTCATTATAATTGACGGGGATATTGTTCTGCACCCTGACTTTATCAGGGATCATCAAAAGCATGCTGAGAAAAATCAGTTTACGATAGGGCCCAGGGTAATTTTATCGGAACAAACCAGCAATTTGATATTCAATCAAAAAATTAACTCTATTTCATATTTTACTAAAGGAATCAGGAACCGCAAAAACACAGTGCGTTCCCCGATTTTAACAAAACTATTTTCAACCCAAACAACAAGCCTTAAAGGTATAAGAAGTTGTAATATGGGATTCCTGAAAGAAGATGCAATAAAGATCAATGGTTTTAATGAAGATTTTACCGGATGGGGAAGAGAAGATTCAGAATTCGCAGTACGGCTCTTTAATGCCGGCCTTAAGAGAAAAAACATAAAATTTAATGCTATCGGATATCACCTCTACCATCCTGAAAACACCCGCAAAAATCTTCAGAAAAATGATGAGATCCTTGAAAATTCTATCTCTTCTAAAATTATTAGATGTGATAACGGACTTGATAAACATAACGTAATAAATTCTTAGCTTTGTTAGATGCCTGTTAAATGGAAGATCGATCACTCAAGTGTTTACTTTTTTGGACTATCCTTAATGGTAATAGCATTGCCATTATCAAAATTCCTGATGAGTGTCGCCCAGTTTATTTTGATTATCAACTGGTTAACCGAAAGACAGTTTAAAGAGAAAGTATATAGCTTCTTTCATAATAAAGCTGCCTTAGTTCTTGTTTCTCTTCTTGTTTTGCATATCATTGGATTGGTTTTTACTTCAGATTTTGGCTATGCATGGAAAGACCTGAGAACAAAAGCTCCTATTCTGGCCCTTACTGTCATTATTTCAACTACAAAAGCACTGGATAGCAGAAAATTTAAATACCTGATGTTGATATTCATCGGGGCAGTTTTGAGTGGAACCTTCATCAGCACATATATTCTATATACAAAACAAATAATCGATATTCGTGAGATCTCTATATTCATTTCACATATTCGTTTTAGCCTTAATATTTGCCTGGCAATTTTTGCCATGGTTTACTTTGTTTTTAAAGAAAATACTATCAGCTCATTATTGAAATCTATCTTAATTGCAATTACTATCTGGTTAATTGTTTTTCTTTTTCTTTTTGAATCTGTAACAGGATTACTTGTATTAATGACCTCAGCTACTATTACTCTCATTTATATCCTTATTAAAAAATCAAACATTTATTATAGTATTAGTTTTATAATATTGCTAATAATTATATGTATTCTATCATCCATAACAATAAAAAATTCTATTGAAGAGGTTTATCAGGTTAATCCTGTAGATTTTAGTAACCTGGAAAAATATACTCCTTACGGAAATAAATATGAGCACGACACTACCAGAAGCTCTGTTGAAAACGGAAACTATGTGTGGATATATATTTCCATGCGCGAACTAAGAGATGCTTGGAACAAACGCTCTGATTTCGATTTCGACAGTCTCGATAAAAAATCACAATATGTTAGTTATACTCTGATCCGTTTTCTTGCCTCTAAAGGTTTAAAAAAAGATATGGATGGAGTTAACCAACTTACTGATGAGGAAATACAAATAGTTGAAAGGGGTATTGCAAGTGTAAATTACAGGGACAAATCAAATATCAGATCAAGAATACATCAAATAATCTGGGAGTATAAAAATTATTATGAAACAAGAGATCCCAGTGGTCATTCGGTAATGCAGAGGCTTGAATTCTGGAAAGCATCAATAGGAATTATTAAAAGAAATCCTGTAATTGGTGTCGGAACAGGTGATATGAATATTGCTTTTATAGATCAATATAAAAGAATGAACTCACCTCTAGATCCTAAATATCAGTGGAGATCACACAACCAATTTCTGTCGATTTTTGTAGGTTTTGGAATTATTGGATTACTCTGGTTCTTGTTCATCTTAATTTATCCCCCGTTAATTCTCGGTAAATTCCATGATTACTTCTATCTAACATTTTTCATCATCTTGATCATTTCCATGTTGGCTGAAGATACAATTGAATCGCAAGCCGGTGTTAGCTTTTTTGCGTTTTTTAGTGCATTATTTCTGTTTGGGAAAAAGGAGAATGACGACATAGGAAGTACTTAGAGTATTTGGAGTACTTAAAGTACTTGGAGTATTTAGAGTTTTAAACATAAAGAGCTATGAAAAAACGATGGCTGGTGATAGTTAATCCAAATGCAGGAAACAAAAAAGCTGCAAAGGAGTGGAATTATATTTCATCATTGCTTGTTGATGCAGGTTTTGATTTCCTGGATGTTTATACCAAAAACAGGCTTCATGCTATACAATTAACAAAAGATTACATTCAACAAGGCTTTACAAATATCATAGTTGTTGGAGGAGACGGAACAATAAATGAAGTGGTGAATGGAATATTCCAACAAAAAAAACATCCAACTACAGAAATTCCACTTGGAATGATATCTGTTGGAACAGGAAATGATTGGGGGAGAATGTATGGAATACCATCAAAATATGATGATGCAATTGCTACAATAAAAAAAGGCGATGTTTTTGTCCAGGATGCAGGGCTTGTGGAATTTTATGAATCTGAGAATAAACTCTTACGTTATTTTGTAAACGTAAGTGGGCTGGGTTATGATGCACTTGTAGCTAAAAAAGTCAACAATATGAAAGACAAAGGCTATGGTGGAAGGTTAACGTATCTTTTAAATATTTTTCTCGGGCTGTTTCAATATAAGTTTCACCATATAAAATTACACGTTGATGATCTGCTTATAAAAGAAAGTATATTCAGCATGAGTGTTGGGATATGCATGTATAATGGTGGTGGAATGAAGCAACTTCCCAATGCAATTCCTGATGATGGATTATTTGACCTTACTGTGATCAAAAAAATTGGCAAGGCAAAGATCTTACGAAACATTAAAAATCTCTATGATGGTTCATTTATTGATTTGCCGGAAGTACTATCTTTCAGAGGTAAGACAATAAAAATAGACTCCACACCAAAGATATACCTGGAGAGCGACGGCGAATCTCTTGGACATAGCCCGATAACATTTACTATTATTCCCAAAAGTATAAAGATAATCAGGGGAATTAATTTGAAAATTTGAAAATGAGGCAATCACTGCTGTCCGATTAAAATTAATAGATTCTTCGCTTCGCTTCAGAATGACAAGCTGTTCCGTGTTTTTCAAAAGGGAGGGGGTTGATGGCGGCTTTGCCGCCATCAACCCCCTCCTTAATATCCTAAATGATTGTCATTCTGAGCGTAACGAAGTGAAGTGAAGAATCCATGATGCATTTTATTAAGTTTATAGGACAGCAATGATGAGGCAATTTGAAAATTGTAGTTTTCATGTTATGGTAGATACGTTGCATGCAACGTATCTATTATAACATCACGTTTCCCCACTCAACTAATCAACTACTAACTATTGAGGTTCAACCCAGTCGCCTTCTGACTTAATCAGATCAACAAGAGCATCGACTGCATCTTTGGCATCAATATTTTTTCGTACACAGTATCTTCCTTTGTATAAGCTAACCTTTTCCTTTCCCGATCCCACATATCCGTAATGAGCATCAGCCATTTCACCCGGACCATTGACGATACATCCCATTATTCCTATTTTAAGACCTTTCAGGTGAGACGTTTTTGCACGTATCTGAGCGGCTGTCTTTTGTATATCATAGGTCGTCCTGCTACAGGAAGGACAGGATATAAATTCGGTTTTTGAAATTCTTGTTCCATTGGCCTGAAGAATATTTAAAGCTGTTTGCCTAATATGATCTTTGGGAATATTCTCATCTGCACAAATCCAGATACCATCTCCAAAACCATCAACATGCAATGAAGAAATATCTGCAGAGCTGTATAGCTGGAATTCCTCTTTGCTTAAGCTTTTGTAGTTTGCCTTTATTATTACTGGAAGCTCAACATTGTGCTTGATTAATAAAAAGAAGGCTTTCCGAAAATCGTAGGGGTTGAACCTTTCAATATCTTCAAGTATCAAAACCTTATCAGGATTCTTCTTAATAGTTTTAATAGAATTCTCATTGAATGTCTTAATATTAAACTGAAGATATGGAAAAGTTAAGTCGTTCGAATCTGTAATAACTACCGGAGGATTTGATCCACCAATATCTCCAATTGCAAGGGTTTTTCTTCTGTTATATTGAAAGGGATCATATGGAGGATTTCTGACAATTTTTGCTTGTTTTTGTGAGTCGTGAGCATAGTGCTGCAACAAAGTTCTTGCTACGGGTATTTCTTTTTCCGGATCTTCTGTAAGCGACACTCTGATCGTATCTCCAATTCCATCTGCAAGCAAACTTCCGATACCGGCAGCTGATTTTATTCTACCATCCTCCCCTTCACCGGCCTCTGTAACTCCAAGATGGACAGGATAGTTCATTTGTTCCGCCATCATCCTGTTGATCAACAATCGTGTTGCCTCAACAGTGATCTTAATATTGCTTGATTTCATTGAAACAACTATATCCTGAAAATTAAAATATTCACAGATACGAATAAACTCAAGTGCTGATTCAACCATGCCCAGAGGAGTATCACCATAACGGTTTTTTATTCTGTCGGATAAAGAACCATGATTAGACCCGACACGCATTACGGTACCATTTGCTTTACATATCTCTATTAATGGTTTAACTCTATTGCTGATCCTTTCAAGTTCAGCCTGATATTCATTATCAGAATACTCTATGCTAGTAATTTGTTTTTTATCAGCATAATTCCCGGGGTTTATCCTGACCTTTTCCACAATAGCGGCAGCAAGCTCAGCAGCTTTCGGATTAAAATGTATATCCGCAATGATTGGTGTTGAATATCCCTTTTTTCTCAGTTCATCCTTGATATTTTTCAGGTTCTCAACTTCCCTGAGGCCAGGTGTGGCAATTCTTACGAATTCACATCCGGCTTCTATCATCCTGATAGATTGTTCAACAGTTTTTATAGTATTAAGTGTTGATGTGGAAGTCATTGATTGTACACGGATCGGGGAATTCCCTCCTAAAGGCACATTACCTACCTGAACAACCCTGGAAATAAATCTTGAATAGGTAGTCAGATTATTACAATATTCGTAAGCGTTCACGACTTTAAGTAATTTAACCTAAAGAGCAGGCGAGTACTAATTATTCGTCTTCCTGCTCCTGCTCTTCGTATGCTTTAAGAAGTTGGGTCTGAACATCCATTGGAACCTGGGTATATTCAGCAAACTTCATAGAAAATGTTGCTCTGCCACTTGAAAGTGAACTCAGGGCAGTAGAATATTTATTCATTTCAGCAAGAGGGACTTTAGCTTTAATCATTTGATAATTCCCTTCACTGTCCATACCCATAATGATTGCTCTTCTTCCTTGCAGGTCAGTCATTATATCACCCATTTTATCTTCAGGAACAATTACTTCAATATCATAAATAGGTTCGAGTATTTTAGGTCCGGCATTTTTAAAGGCTTCTTTAAAAGCATGTCTTCCGGCAAGTTTAAATGAAATTTCATTTGAGTCAACAGGGTGCATTTTACCATCATATATATTCACAACAATATCCCTGGCATATGATCCGGTAAGAGGACCTTCTTCCATTTTTTCCATTAAGCCTTTTAATATAGCGGGGATAAACCTTGTGTCAATTGCGCCTCCAACGATACAGTTATTAAGTATCAGCTTTCCGCCCCAGTCAAGTTTAATTTCTTCCCTGCCCCTTATAGAGAATTCCTTTTGGTCAGCCATTCCTTCATTATAAGGTTGAATCATCATGTATACCTCACCAAACTGCCCTGATCCGCCGGATTGTTTTTTATGACGATATGATGATTTGGCATTTTTCGTGATCGTTTCTCTGTAAGGAATCTTTGGGGCAATGTATTCAACAGGAACCTTTTCAGCTATTTCCAGGTACCACTTTGCAATATTGAGATGTAATTCACCCTGTCCCTGAAGTAAAATTTGTTTTAGCTCCCTGGAATATTCAATTATCAAAGTTTGATCTATTTTATGTATTTCCTGCAATATGGTACCTAGCTTCTCTTCATCAGTTGAATTCACTGCTTTTATTGCCACACGAAATTTGGGTTCAGGAAATTCAATCGGCTCAATGATGCTTTCGGTATTTTTGATGAAATTCAGAGTTGAATTCGTTTTGGTGTTTTTCAATTTTATCGTAGCACCAATATCGCCGGCAACAACCTTTTCTACTTTTTCGCGGTTCTTACCCCAAAAAGCAAAAAGTTGTGATATTCTTTCTTTGGTGTTAGATGTACTGTTAATCAAATCCATTCCTTCAGTTATCTCTCCGGCATAAACTTTAAAAAAGGATATTTCTCCAAGGTGTGATTCAACAGAAGTTTTAAATACAAATGCTGATACAGGATCGGATACATTGCAGTTCAGTTCTTTTCCATCATTGGTTTTTACAGGGGGCATTTCATTTGGTGTTGGTGCATTCCTTCCAACAAATTCCAATAATCTTCCTACGCCTATATTCTGTTTAGCTGCAACACATAAAACAGGAAACATCCCCCTGTTTATCAAGCCTAATTTCAATCCTCTGCCAATTTCTTCTTCTGTAAGAGTATCATTTTCAAAATAAATTTCCATAAGAGACTCATCTGCAGCGGCAAGGTCTTCAATAAGGGCTTTTTGCATTGTTACTGCTTTGTCCTTTTCGCTATCAGGAATATCAAGTATTTCCGGTTTCCCACCACCCTCAGGATACTTTAACATTTTCATTTGTAAAAGATCAATGATAGTATTGAATCCTATCCCGCTATTTACCGGATACTGAGTAACTGTAACAGCACCTCCAAATTGTTGCTTTAGTTGACGGATTGTTTCATCAAAATTCGAATTTTCATGTTCCAGGTGGTTAATTGCAAAAATAACCGGCTTTTTGTATTTAACGGTATGTCTCCAGTTTATCTCTGTACCGACTTCAACTCCATTCTGAGCATTTACAACCATAATTGCAGTATCAGCAACAGTTAATGCAGATATTACTTCTCCAACAAAATCATCAAAACCGGGTGTATCAATAATATTGATTTTCTTTCCATCGTATTCAGTAAACATTACTGTTGAGCTAACAGAGTTTTCACGTTCAAGTTCTATATCCCTGTAATCAGAAACAGTATTTTTATCTTCAATGCTTCCTCGTCTTTTAATTATTCCTCCTTCAAACAACATGGCTTCAGCCAGTGTAGATTTTCCGGATTTTGCACCACCTATCAGTGCAATATTTCTTACATCATTTGTTTGATAAACCTTCATGTTGACATTAATTCATTAAATGGTTAATTTTATTTTCGAAAGGACGGCAAAGATATAAAATTATGTGTAATAATAGAAAATAATTAATAATCTTGTAATCAGGCAAAAAGCCTTGCTGGAAATTAATTTATTCCCTTTATCATTGAGTGAATATCACTCCATCCGTCAGCTGCAATTTTTGCCCCAATTACTTCAATAACCTTTCCCGCAAGAATAGAACCTATTTTGCCACATCTGTCAAGGCTCAGCTCATGAACAAGACCATATAAAAATCCTGATGCATAAATATCCCCGGCACCTGTGCTATCTACACTTATTACATCGATTATTCCAATCTTATATATTTCATCTCCTCTCTTTATCAGTGAACCTTTTTCCCCGATTTTAATAATTACAATATCACAAGATTTAGATATAATATCTAATGCTTCTTCGGGCTCTTTTCCTGTAAAGGCTTTTGCTTCTTCTTCGTTGGCAAAAACGATATCTACATATTCTTCCACCAACATTTGGAGAAACTCAAGGTTTTCCTCAACAACATTATAACTTGCCAGATCAAGAGAAACTATGAGATTATTTTCTTTTGCCAGGCTTACTGCTTTTTTAATCAACTCATGGTTTTGAACTAAATAGCCTTCAATATGAAAATAAGAAAATCCTTTAAATATCTCTGAGGATAAATTTGATGGCGAAAGCTCTATTGCAGCACCAAGATAAGTTGCAAATGTTCTTTCAGAATCCGGACTGACAAGCGCAACAGCCCTTCCTGTCTCCTCTTTCCCATGAAATAAAATAGGGTTTATCATATTCTTCTCCATATCTTCCCTGAAAAAATCTCCAAAATTGTCATCTCCGACAGTACCTAAAAAACCAGATGAGATACCAAGATTTGCCAGTCCATGTATGGTATTTGCAGCTGACCCCCCTGATGTTTGTTGCCTTGCAAATGACCTGGTTCCTTCCAGGATCTTTCCTGAAAAAACTTTATCAACTAGTTGCATGCTTCCCTTCGGTAAACCAAAGTCATCTAATATTCTATCATCATTATGCTTGATCATAATATCTACAAGAGCATTTCCCATTCCAAGTATTTTTGTCATAATATTTCGATTTTTTGTATCTAAACTTTTATCATTAATTTCATCTTGTTATAGGTTATTTGTTATAAGTTATTTGAAATATGAATCCTTATACCTTAACCTGTTCAGCGGCAAAATTAAAAAAATACCTGAAACCCGGAACATGAAACCTGAAACAAAAAACTAACATTGAAGTATAACTTTTTTAAATATTCCTGATGTACCTTTGTATACATCAGATTGTTATCGATATGTTAATGGCAAAAAAGAAGAAGATAAAAACGATTACAAAAAAGGGAGTAGTAGAAAAACCCTTGTCTCCTGATTTAGGGAAACAGTTTCTCTCATTTATTGAAAAGTTATCTCCTGTACAGTTCAATATCATTGCTATTCTGGTAATCATAGTTGTGGGGTATTTGTCATATTCAAATAGCCTTAATGGTGAAATGATCTTTGATGATATAAATATTATTCAACAAAATGACAGGCTCCACAATCTGGATGATTTTAAGAACATAAACAAGTGGATAAATCCAAATACCCGTCATTTTTGCATGCTCACTTTTGCAATTAATTATTCCATTCATGAAAATAGTGTATTTGGATATCACCTCTTTAACCTTATTATTCATTTAATTTATGGCTGTTTTGTGTTTTTGCTGGCAAGGCTTATACTATCGATTAGCATTTTCGACAATAACCCCCAAAGAAAATATTCGGGCCTAATTGCGTTTTTTATAGCCCTGATGTGTGTCCTTCATCCAATCCAGACACAAGCTGTTTCTTACATCGTTCAAAGGATGACATCAATGGCTACCATGTTTTACATCATGAGTCTGTTTTTTTATGGATCAGGTCGCTTGATGTATGTAAAAAAAGGATTGAATGCCAAAGTAGTTTTATTATATCTTTTTGCATTAATAAGTGGAACATTAGGGATACTATCAAAACAAATAGTTATTACAATTCCAATTGTGCTATTATTATTCGAACTATTTTTTATCAGAAACAAAGATGGGACTGTTTTCAAAAAATACCTTCTTATATCTTTTTCTCTGCTTTTCCTGGTGTTTCTGGTAGTTTTGTTTGGAGGATTTTTGCCAAAAGAAACAGAAATTATAAGTCGCTCCGATTATCTTTTTACTCAATTTAGGGTTATAGTAAAGTATATACAGCTATTTTTTATACCCGTAGATCAGGCTCTTGATTATGACTTTTCTGTCTCAAAAAATATATTTGAATGGAAAGTTATTGCATGTTTATTTATAATTTTAGTATTAATAATTGCTGCCTTTTTACTTTACAAGAAGAAACATCTTATATCATTCGGAATATTCTGGCTTTTCATTACCTTATCTGTTGAATCCAGTATATTACCAATAAGGGATGTAATTAATGAACATCGTTTATATTTACCTTTGTTTGGTTTTAGCTTGATTTTTGTAAGTCTTATTTGGGATTTCTTTGCTAGAAAAAGACTTTATGCAGTGATTGTGTTTTTTCTGGTAATAAATATAATTTACGGGTTTATAACATATGAACAAAATAAAGTCTGGGAGTCAAAACTTTCCCTATGGCTGGATAATACATCTCAAAAACCTCATAATGCAAGGTCACATAGTAACCTCGGATCAACATATATTACATTGAGGGATTTTGAAAAAGCAGAAGAAGCATACACGGAAGCTGTTAGATTAAAACCTGATTATATTGAGGCTTTACATAATCTGGGGAATGTTAAGCTCGACCTCGGAAAATCCCATGAAGCAATTTTAGTATTTGATCAATTAATTGCTGTCGATTCTACGTATTTCAAAGCTTATTTGGGAAGAGGTTTTGCATATTCAAACATACAAGAATATGAAAAAGCAATAAGTGACTTTACTAATGCCTTTTCTCCCAATAATATCGAACATAACATTACAGTTTACAATAAATCCGGACATGCAAAATTATCCCTGCAAAAATACCATGAAGCTATTTCAGATTTCAATGAAGCGCTCAGGTTAAAGCCTGAATATGCGGAAGCATATAATAACAAAGGATTAGCATACCTGGAGATGCAAGAGCACGAGGAGGCAATAATTAATTTCACAAAAGCAATCGAATTCAGGCTGGAGTTTTTTGAAGCTTATAATAACAGAGGAAATGCATATTTCAGACAACAACTCTATGAGTATGCGTTGACTGACTATCAGAGAGCATTGGAGCTTAACCCAAATGAAATTACAATTCTAAAAAATATAGCTATAATACATTATTATAATAAAAACTACGAGCAAGCCATTGAATTCTATTCCAAAATACTATCATTTTCGCCACAATCTGCTAATGTGCTTAACGACAGAGGAATAACATATTACATTCTCAAAGATTACGAGAAAGCTTATGCAGATCTTATTCAGGCCAGACAGTTAGGACTTAAAACAAATCCTGATGTTTTTAAGTTTCTTGAAAACAATATTAAACAAAGAAATGCTGCCACAGATTTCTCAGATTAACACAGATAAAAAAATAAAGAAATTAACCACTATGGACACTATGAAGGCACAATGGACACCATGCAATACTATGTGAACTTTGTGTAAATCATTGTGTCTTTGTGGTAAAAATTAATCCAGTAAAACAAAAAAGTAATATTTGATTGAAATTTTTTAGTAATTTTGGATTAAAGGTTGTAAGTTGCAAGTTATGAATTCTGAAACCCATAACTCGTAAGCTGTAAGAATAGATATTATGAACGACACTCTTATAATTATTCCGGCATATAATGAAGCTGAAAACATTGATTCTTTGGTTCAAAAACTAAAGCATGCAGATAGTAGCTGGGATATCCTTGTAATAAATGATGGATCGACCGATAACACAAGCAAACTTGCAAAAGCAAGCGGAAAAGCTGTTGTAATTGATCTTCCATTTAATCTTGGAATTGGTGGCTGTGTGCAAACCGGATTCAAATATGCAATGCTGTATAACTATGAATATGCATTGCAGTTTGATGGCGACGGCCAGCATAAAATTGAAGAAATCAATAAATTACTGAATATTGTTAAAAACAAAGAAGCAGATATTGCTATAGGATCAAGGTTTGTTCAAAAACATAATGGCTATAAAAGTACTTCACCAAGGCGACTCGGAATTAAGATTTTTGAGATCACAAGTTATTTAATGATACGGCAAAAAATTACTGATAATACATCAGGCTTCAGAGCATATAACAAAAAAACAATTAAATTTTTATCTGAAAATTATCCAACAGATTTCCCTGAACCGGAAATTGTAATTATGCTTGGGAAAAATAAATTTAAAATTAAGGAAATATTCACTCAAATGCAAGAAAGACAAGGTGGGGTTTCCTCAATTTCATTAGCTCAAAGCCCTTATTACATGATAAAAGTTCTGCTTGCTATGTTCATGGCATCAATTCGTGCAAAACAAATAGAGAGTGAAATAGATACTAACTAACAATACTATTAATGAATATTCAATATATTGCTATTACTGGCAGCATCTTATTGTTGTTTTTTGTGCTGCACCTGATACGAAAAAAATCACTTAAAGAAGAATATTCCCTGTTGTGGTTGTTTTTTTGTTTTGTGTTTCTGTTTTTTTCAATCTGGAGGGATGGGCTTGATTATTTTGCCCAGCTTATTGGTATCGCATATGCTCCGGCAGCACTTTTCTTTATATTTCTTTTAGCTATACTGATGATACTTATAGAATTCTCAATAATAATTTCAAAGCTCTCCGATAAAAGTAAAAATTTAGCTCAGGAAATTGGAATACTAAAAATGGAAATTGAAAAGTTAAAAAAACAAACCCACAACCCACAACCCGCAACCCGTAACCCGTAACTCGCAACTATTCTCCTCTATCGTTTCTGCTTCTTAACCTGTTCTGCCAGCTTCTCCTTTTTCTTCAAAAGAATTTCCAGCTCTGCCTCTTCTTTTTTCGATAATCCGGATTTCGTACGGCGCCCTTCAAGATCCAGTATCTTCATTGAGATAGTGTATTCAGTACGCCTTAATTGATCAATTTTCTTCATTATTTCACTATTGTCATTTCATTGATCAGGTTTTTAGCACCAGCAAATTTATCTATGATAAAAAGAACATAACGTATATCAACATTTATTGTTCTTTGAAGTTCCGGCTCAAAAGCAATGTCTCCACTCATGGCTTCCCAGTTTCCATCAAAAGCAAGTCCGATAAGCTCTCCTTTACCGTTAATAACAGGGCTGCCGGAATTTCCTCCTGTGATATCGTGATCGGTAAGAAAACAAGTTGTCATAATTCCATTATCACCATATTCGCCAAAATCCTTTTGCTTATATAATTCTTGCAGTTTCTCCGGGACAGTGAACTCCCAGTTTCCCGGATCTTCTTTTTCCATTACACCTTTGAGAGTAGTGACATAATCAAAGTGTATTGCATCAGCAGGGTAATAGTCAAGGACTCTACCATAACTCAGTCGCATTGTAAAGTTAGCATCAGGATAAAATTTCTTGTCTGGTTTCATTTCACGTAAGCCCGCAATAAATAAACGATTACCTTTCTTTAAAAGCTCATCAGCTTTTATGTATTCTTTTTTAATACTGAAATAGTTATTAAAGAAATCTTTCATCAGAATATAGGCAATATCTTTTTTTATTGTTTTTACCTTAGGATTATCAAGAAAAGCATTTACTTTATCCTGATCATAAAAAATGGATTTTGAGAAAACACGGTCTGCCAGTTTATTAAAATCTCCTTTATACTTACTTCCATATTTTATTAAGAGATCAGGTTGCAGATCCTTTGGAACATCCGTATAAAACATCTCCATCATCGCTGCAAAGAGTTTTTTATCTGTAGGTACATTGTAATTTTTAAAATAATTTTCTGATGTCTCCTTTAGTGATTTTATCTCCTCACTTATTTTCTCATCATCTTTATTTTCTGCACTTTCCAGCTTAACAAGTCCGCTAAATTTTCTTGCAAACCCCAGGATCTCACATCCCCTGCTCACGGTTTCATTAAAATACCATCTCATATATTGGAATGTGGTAATATCATTATACGCCTCAGCTATATATTTAAGGCTTTCACCATATTTCGCTTTCCTCTTTGCATCAGCATCAGCCCATTTTTGGAAATCTTCTTCAATTTGTTTTTTCTTATCATAAACCTTCAGGCGTTTTAATCCTTTTGTCTGTCCTATAAAATATTTCCAGTAATTGGCTGTACGTGCATATTTTGAAGCATATTTAATTCTTATTTCATTACTGGCATCCATATCTTCCCTGAGAATATCCAATTTCCTCTGTCGAATTTTTACAACAGCTGGGTTTGTTTTATCAGTAGCCAGTTTTACACCATATGAGGTCAGATATCTATCAGTACCTCCTGGATATCCAAGTATCATAGCAAAATCATTTTTTTCAAATCCTTTTATTGAAATTGGAAGATAGTGTTTTGGTTTAAGAGGTATGTTTTCTTTTGAATACTCAGCAGGTTTTCCATCAGGTGCGGTATAAATCCTGAATATTGAAAAGTCTCCGGTATGACGAGGCCACATCCAGTTATCGGTATCAGCACCAAATTTCCCAATCGAAGTTGGCGGGGCACCAACAAGACGTACATCTTTAAAGATTTCATAAATAAACAAATAAAACTCATTTCCACCGAAAAAGCTTTTAATTACTGCATCAAAGTGATTGTTATGTTCTGCCTTTTTTTTGATCCTCGAAGCTACTTCCTTGATTGTTTTTGCCCTTTCCTCTTCAGTCATATTATTATTTACCTGGCTTAATATATCATCCGTAACATTTTCCATACTTATAAGAAACTTCACAACTGTTCCGGGGTTTGACAGTTCCTCATTTTTATTCATAGCCCAAAACCCATCAGTCAGATAATCATGTTCAACAGTACTATGTGACTGGATCTGGCTAAACCCACAGTGATGGTTAGTAAACACAAGTCCCTGATCAGAAACAATTTCACCAGTACATCCCCTATCAAAAATTATTATTGCATCTTTCAGGCTTGAATTGTTAATGCTGTATATCTCTTCAGCGGTTAACTGTAAGCCCATTTTCTGCATATCAACATAATTCAGGCGCTCAATAAACATTGGAAGCCACATTCCCTCATCAGCTTTAGCAATGGGGTTGAGGCCTAATAAGATTATAAATAATACTATAACTATTTTTTTCATTTTTAGATTTTTATATTAAATAAATGTATTTATTTCTGTTGCAAAGATAAATTTCTAATTGATCTGATTACCCTATTTGACATAAATAATTTCCCCATGCTGAGCGGAGTCTCCCGACTCCGCTCCAGAAAAACATGTAATTTGTAATTGCAATTATGTGAATGTCAACAGTGTTTTTGTCAATCATGAGATTAACATTTATTTAGAGCGCAGTTACAAACTACGCTCAGCATGGTTTTAAAACCATAGATAATTACTGACCAATTCACTGATAAGTTCAAAAGATAAAATAACACAACAACACTTGCATTATATGAGAATATATAGTATATTGGCTGGAATTTAAAAAATCTATGTTAAACTAAATTGTAATTAAACATAAACCTCTTTTGTTTTGCAGAGGGTTCTCAGTTATCTTTAAATTGACATTTCTCATGAAAAGAGTATTGTTATTACTGATAAAGAAAACATGTTTTCTTTTCACAATTGTATCGTGTTTTGCAGGAACTTATGGTTCCGCTAATAACACAATTAATCAAAATGATAATACTAATGAATATCTGAAAGATTTTCTAAAATCTTCAATTAGCTTCATCGAAAACAAAGGTCAATTTACTAATTATAAAGGAGACCTTGTTCCATCGGTTTTATTCAAAACTCCTATTCATGGAGTTGATTTATATATCACTACTGAAGGACTTACTTATGTTTTTCTAAAATCAGAAAATAAAGAACAAATTCATTACGGACATGGCGACAAGGGAGAAGATGCAATATCTGATGTTCTTGGAGAATCTGAAAAAGAAAGAAAAATAAAATGGTGCAGGCTTGATATGAATGTTGTTGGTGCTTCAATTAAAAGGGAAAATATTATTACAGAATGGCCTTTAAAACAAGGAGTTTTAAACTATTATCTAGGACATTGTCCAGATGGCATATTAAACGTTAGAGCCTACCAAAAGATAAGCATTAAATCTATCTATCCCGGCATAGACTGGATTATTTATGCTGATGACGAAAAGGGCTTGAAATACGATTTTGTGGTTCACCCGGGAGCTGATCCAAACAATATTAAACTTCTGTATAAAGGTGCAGAAAGCATTAATGCATCACACAATAACAAATTTCTAAATATCAAAACCCCATTAGGAGAGTTGCAGGAAGGAGAGATAGATTGTTATGAGCAAAACTCAGGAAAAAATATCAATTCTCAATATATCATGCAAGATAGCACTATTAGTTTCCAAATTGATGATTATGATAACACAAAGACATTGATAATTGACCCACCCCTAGAACTATTTTGGGCTACATATTATGGTGGAAGCGATTGGGATAATGGATATAGTCTTACTATTGATCAATCCGGAAATGTTCTTGTCACTGGATATACTACATCAATAAATTTCCCAACCCATAATCCTGGAGCAGGAGCATATTATCAAGGTATAAATGCGGGAATGCGTGATGCCTTCATATTGAAATTCAATAATTCTGGCCAAAGGGAATGGGCTACATATTATGGTGGAAGCGATCATGATTATGGAAATAGTATAACTACTGATCAATCCGGAAATGTTTTTATCACTGGAATTACTAAGTCAACAGACTTACCAACTTATGATCCGGGTGGGGGAACATATTACCAAGTTATTAATGCGGGAGGAGACGATGCATTTATATTGAAATTCAATAATTTAGGCCAAAGACAATGGGCTACATATTATGGGGGTTGGGGTTCGGATTATGGTCGTAGTATTGACACTGATCAAGTGGGTAATGTTTTTATTACAGGGGAGACATCTTCCCAATTTAATTTCCCAAAACTAAACCCTGGTGGAGGAGCATATTATCAATTTGGTTTTGGAGGAGGTTCTGATGCATTTATTTTAAAGTTCAATAATTCCGGAATAAGGCAGTGGGCTACCAATTATGGAGGTAATTCAAGCGATAGACCTAGGAGTATCTCTATTGATCAAGCTGGTAATGTTTTTATTACAGGATATACCACATCTACAAACTTTCCAACCCAGGATCCTGGTGGAGGTGCATATTATCAGGATCTTTACTCTGGAATGTATGATGCGTTTATTTTGAAATTCAATAATTCTGGAATAAGGCAGTGGGCGACATATTATGGTGGGAGCTTCAATGAAGTTGGCCGAAGTATTACCACTGATCAAACTGGAAATGTTTTTATTACAGGAGAGACATCTTCTACTAATTTCCCAACCCTAGATTCAGGTGGATCAACATATTTTCAAAGTTCATATGCTGATAGTATGGATGTATTTATTTTGAAATTTAATAATTCTGGAATAAGGCAGTGGGCTACTTATTTTGGTGGGAATAATCTTGATAATTTCGGTCCTTCTATTGGTTCCGATAGAGCTATGACTATAGACAATTCCGGAAATATTTTTCTTTGTTTTAGAACTTCATCCTCAGTTATTCCAACTTTGCAACCTGACCCTTGTAGCTATTTCAAGGGAAACCTAACTGGTAGTTATGATATTTTTATCGCTGAGTTCACTCCAGGCCTGGTTCTTGATTGGGCAACTTATTATTATGGTTCATCTGATGAGGGTTGTAAAGGTGTTGTTACTGATACCAATGGTTGTATTTTTATTATTGGAGTCCTTGATCCCTATTCTGTCATTGATACTGCAAATCCTGGTAATGGGGCTTATTTTCAGGGGGTGAGTTTGGGCGGCTATGAAATCGGAATAATGAAATTCTGTCCTTGTTGTCCTTTTCCAATTAGCATCACTCAACCTTCTAATGTTAGTGTTTGTGTCAGTGATAGCACTTCTTTCTATGTAACAGCTACATCAATTGATTCAATATCATATCAGTGGTTCCATAATGGAACTCCAATAATTGGTTCAACTGATAGTATTTGTATAATTAACCCTGTTTCTCAAACTGATTCCGGTTATTACTACTGCCAGATTAGTAATATTTGCGAGATACAATTTAGTGACTCAGCAAGACTTGATGTGATCATGCCATTTATTTATACTCATCAAATATCAATATGTGATGGTGATTCCATATTTGTTGGAGGACAATATCAAAAAACCTCAGGATTATACTATGATTCCCTCAAAAGTGTAAATTATTGTGATAGCATTATTATTACAAATCTGTCAGTGAAGAATAACTATACTCTTCAAAATAATGTGGCCATATGTAATGGTGACTCAATATTTGTGGGAGGACAATATCAAAATTTATCAGGAACATATTATGATTCTCTGATGAGCATAAATAATTGTGATAGTATTATTGTTACAATTCTTACTGTAAATAATACAATTAGTATTCAAATTGATACAGTAATATGTAATGGTGATTCCATATTGGTGGGTGGGCAATATCAGACTTTACCTGGTATATATGTTGATTCGCTGATATCTGTTTATTATTGCGACAGTACCGTTTATACAAACCTTAGCTTATATTCAATACCTTTTATTGATTTAGGAAATGATACAATAATAAATATCGGTGACAGCATAACTCTTAATGCAGTACCAAATTATGTGTCATATCTCTGGTCAGATGGTTCAACAGGACAGAATCTATTGGTAAGTACAGCAGGCGTTTTTTGGGTAGAGGGAACTACAAAATGTGAATTTATAAGCATCGATACAATTATAATTGAACTTGGATATTCTGTAAATGGTAAACTCACATATGCCAATAGTGTAAATACAGGAATTAATAACACAAATGTATACCTGAAACAGCTTCCTGATGTCACAACTGATTCTGCAATCTCAGTAGTTACAGGAGAATATATGTTTGATGCTCTGGCAAACGGATCATATTTTCTTGAACCAGAAATAACAAAACCCTGGGGAGGTATTAACTCAACTGATGCTCTTGCCATAATGAAACATTTTGTTGGGCTCATTTATTTACAGGGATTATACCTTAAAGCAGGTGATGTAACTGCGACTGCTTATATAAATACTGCAGATGCATTAATGGTACAAAAAAGATATATTGGAATGGTGTCGAGTTTTCCTGCTGGAGATTGGTTATGGGAGGATAATAATATTCTAATATATGGGCTTAATGTCAATTACGATTTTAAAGCTTTATGTTTTGGCGATGTTAATGGTTCCAATATTCCACCTTTAACAAAACAAGAACCTAAACTAACTCTGGTATCTCAAAATGATTTGACAATAGGTTCCTTCCAATCATTTGAAATGCCTTTTGCAGTCAATGAACAACTGGAAGTTGGAGCTATCTCTCTTGCTCTGGATTATCCTTCAGAATACCTGGTAGTTGAAAATGTAAAACTAGGGAACGGTGAAACAAATGGCCTTCTTTATGCAGATAACAACGGAGAACTTCGCATATCATGGTATAATCTTGAGTCATTCAAGCTTCAGGCTAATGAGCCTATACTCTTAATAACGTTCAGATCACAGGATTTAACAGGAGTTAGTTCTGATAAATTAAGATTCATAGCCAAAGAATCCAGCGAACTGGCAAATTCAGATGTAAAGGTTATCGAGAATGTTAATATCTACATTCCAAAATTGAGAGTTATTAATTCACAGCAAGAATACTCTCTGAGTCATAATTTCCCTAATCCATTTGAAAGTATTACAGAAATAGAATATGGTCTCAAAGATGCAGGAAATGTTACTTTAAAAGTGTTTAATGTTCTAGGTGAAGAAATCTCAATACTTATTAGCGATTATCAGGAAGCAGGTATTTATAAAGTTAAATTTGACGGAAGTAATCTTTCCGAAGGAGTATATTTTTATAAGATAAGTGTGACAGGTAATAGTGATGACTTTTCGCAATCACGTGTGATGGTGATATCAAGATAATTATTATTTGTCGTTTTAAACGACTTATTACAGGCACTCGTTACAAACGAACGCTAGTTAGTACAAAGATAAATTTCTACTCTAAATAATTTGTAAAAATACCCATAATATCTTTTCTGTATACAATGATTCTGTTACATCTTATTATCTCAGATACCTCGCCTTCGCTCGGTATGACAAGCATTTAAGATGACAGTTGAGAGAGGGATTTGATTGGTAATAACAACATCCTGATTATTGATGAAGCCCAGAAAATCAACCAGATTGGGCGAATTCTTAAACTCATGATTGATGAATTGGAAGGCCTGAAGATAATAGTTACAGGCTCATCCGCATTTGATCTATCACATCAAGTTGGTGAACCTCTGACAGGTAGAAAATTCACTTTTATGTTATTTCCTATTGCACAGTGTGAGTTATTACAACAGGAAAATCTGCTTCAAACAAGATCAAACCTTGAGGAACGACTAATATATGGGTCTTATCCTGAAATATTCAATCACACTGCCTTGGAGGATAAAACTGACTATCTGAGTGAGCTTGTTAATTCTTATCTGTTTAAGGACATCCTGGTATTGGATAATATTAAGAATTCATCAAAGCTGATCAATATTTTAAGATTATTAGCTTTTCAGATAGGAATGGAAGTATCGATAAATGAAATTGCCAGACAGATTGGCCTAAACAAAGGGACTATTGAGAAATATCTGGATCTTTTATCAAAAGTATTCGTTATTTTTAAAGTTGAAGGTTTTAGTAGAAAGTTGCGAAAAGAAATTTCCAAGTCATCAAGATATTATTTCTGGGATAATGGTGTAAGGAATTATTTAATTTCAAATTTCAATACTATGACAATAAGAAACGATATAGGACAATTATGGGAAAATTATATTATTTCGGAAAGACTGAAATTTCAAAATTATAACCAACTACATGTGAATAATTATTTCTGGCGTACTTACGATAAACAAGAGATTGACTGGATAGAAGAAAGAGGAGGCAAAATTTTTGCTTACGAGATAAAATATAACAAAAACAAAGTGAAGATTCCCGGTGCATGGAAAACCGCTTATCCTGAAGCTGATTTTAAAGTGATTAATAAAGATAATTATCTGGAATTTATTACCTGATCAGTTGATTGTGATTTCCCTGTTGTATTTTCATAAATTAATTCTTAATTAGCTTACTGCCGACTGTGGACTGCTGTCTCTTTTCCTACTGCAAACTGCCTGCATTCTTCCATTAATAACGCCAATCAAGGGTTGAAAGTTCAATTGCCACAAAGACTCCAAGACTCTAAGGTTCACAAAGTTAATAATGCTGTCATTTGTCAGTCTTCGTGATATCTTTGTGACTTCATGCCTTAGTGGCTAATTTTCAGCATATTATTTTTTCAACTCTTGATTCGCATTAATAATTAACCATTAATCATTATTAAACAAACTTCTCCCCCTTCTCAGCCTTCACATCATTAACAAACTGGCGAATTTGTTGTTCGTCTTTTTTTCTGCATATAAGTAAAATATTATCTGCTTCAACAACAATATAATCCTCTAATCCTTGCATAACAACCAGTTTATCTTCGGGTACATTTACAATGCAGTTTTTTGAATCGTAGATCATTACATTATTTCCAATAACAGCATTTCCTTCTTCATTTTTCTTGCAAATATCATGAAGAGAACCCCATGTTCCGAGATCAGACCAACCAAAATCAGATGATAGTACATATACATTTTCTGCTTTTTCCATTATTCCATAATCGATAGAAATGTTTTTACAAACAGTATATGCTTCTTTAATAAAGTCTTTTTCATCAGTGGTATTATATTTTTCAATCCCTTCTTTGAAGATATCATTTACAATTGGCAGATGTGTTTCAAATGCTTTTAATATACTCTTTAGTGACCAGATAAAAATTCCTGAATTCCATAAGAAATCACCACTCTTTATAAATGATTCAGCTATTTCCAATATAGGTTTTTCAGTAAATGTTTTAACTTTCTTAATCCTTTTGTCATCTTTGTACGAAACATCTTCATTAAACTGAATATAGCCATAACCAGTATCAGGGCGACTTGGTTTAATTCCAAGAGTGAGCAACCAGTCATTTTTTTCACTTGCATTCAGCGCAGATTTTATCACTTCAGTGAAAGCTTCTTCTTTTAAAATGATATGATCGGATGGGGCTACAACAAGGTTTGCATTAGGATTTATGCTCATAATCTTATAGCAGGCATATGCAATACATGGTGCTGTGTTTCTTCTGGCAGGCTCACACAAGATTTGTTCTTCCGAAATATCGTCAATCTGTTCATTTACAAGATCCCTATAAATTTCATTAGTAACAATATAAATATTCTCCCTGGGACAGATCTCCAGAAAACGATCAAAAGTTTGTTGGAGCAAGGACTTTCCTGTTCCCAGGATATCGATAAATTGCTTAGGCCTGGAGGTTCTGCTCATTGGCCAAAATCTGGTTCCAATTCCCCCGGCCATTATAATACAATAATTATTATTCATAAGTGATAACTTTTAATTGTTGCTTATTATTCATTAACTGATAACTGATAACTGTTAACTGATAACTGTAAATTGTTCACACAAAAATATACAATCCAACATAAATATCCCTATTATTTTACCGGAATTACTTCTACAAGAGGATTAATTAAATATATCCTTTTGTTATTCAAACACATACAGCGATAGCGTTTTCTCAGCTTTTCCCCTTTTTTGAATGTTCTTCCATTTTTTAATTTAAAAACAGCATCACATGAAATGTTTTCCAATAATATTTGTGTATTATTAACATCGTAATTCCTTAAAACCCTGCTTAACTCTAAATCACTTACTGTTGAGGCTTTGGCATTCCTGAGATATTTCATCAGGGCTTCTTTAATATCACCGGGAAAAACATCCAATTCGAAAAATGGATCCATAAGCTT
>JAIOTT010000200.1 GCA_021106655.1 Bacteroidales bacterium | reverse complement strand
TCTTATCATCCTTATGACCTGATAGGCTTACAGTTTTATTTAGATACAGAACTATCAACTACTGATACAAATTATTATTTGTGGAAACTGGAAAGCACATACAAATTTAATTCAAGTTTCTTGATTAGTTATATTTATGACAAATATCATTTAACAGCTTTGGAAAATCGTGATACTCTTTTTACTTGTTGGAAAACTGATATTTTACCTGAAATAATAATTTCAAATACTATTAATTTAACAGAGCCTAAGATTACTAACTTTCCATTAAATTATGTTTCAACAGAAGATCGAGACTTATCAATAAAATATAGTTTGCTGGTTAAGCAATTTACAATTACTGAAAAAGCATATAATTTTTGGAATAAAGTTGAAGAAATAAATTCTGATCAGGGATCACTTTTTTCTGTACTGCCATATCAAATCCGTGGAAATATGTATTGTGAAAATGATTCTGAAGAACCAGTATTAGGATATTTTATGGCTGCCGGTATCTCAGAAAAAAGAATATTTGTAGATCGACCAGAACTGGATTTTCATTATTGGCAATGTTATCTTACTCGTGCGGACTTTGAAAGATATGGATATATTCGTTGGACTCCATCATGTACCTGGCCACTGTATGTTGTAACCTCTCAGAATGGATATCGAGCACTTCCACATCAAGATTGTGTTGATTGTACCAGAAAAGGTGGGTATGTAAACAAACCTGAATTTTGGACTGAATAGTATTTAATTTATGAAAATAAGCACTATAAGAAATATATTAATATTGAGCATTTTTCTACTGATATCATGCAGGGAAGAGTATTATCCCGACCTTGATAATTATGAAGATGCCTTAGTTGTTGAAGGAATGATAACTAACGAAGCCGGACCATATCTGATAAAATTATCAATGTCTTCTTATATCACTTCAGCGAAATTTACTCCTTTATCAAATGCAGTGGTTAAAATATTTGATAATCTGGGTAATAATGAAATATTGACTGAAACCTCTCCAGGTGAATATTATACTTCAGTTAACGGATTTCAATCTGTTGTTGGCAGGAAATATAAAATCCAAATAGTAACACCTAATGATAAAACGTATTCATCAGATTTTGAGGAGCTATTAGCACCCGTCGGCATTGATTCTTTATATGCAAATGTAGAAACAAAAGAAAGTATTTTTCATTATTATGATTTGCAGGGACTTCAATTTTATATTGACTCAGAACTTGCTTCAAAAGATACTAATTTCTTAATGTATAGATTAGAAAGTACTTATAAGTTTAATTCCAGCTTTATTATTGTATATAGTTTTGATGGTGTAAGAAAACCAATGTACAATACTGATACTCTTTTTACATGCTGGAAGACTGAAAATTTGCCAAAAATTTATTTATCAAATACAATTGGATTGTCTGAACCAAGAATCTTTAATTTCCCAATTAATTATGTGTCAACAGAAGATAGAGAATTATCTATAAAATATAGTTTGTTGGTTAAGCAAATGACTATCACGGAAAAAGCTTATGATTTTTGGCATAGTATTGATGAATTAAACGCTGAACAAGGAGCATTATACTCATCACTTCCTTACCAAATTCGTGGAAATATTTCTAATGAAAATAATGAGAGTGAGCTTGTATTAGGTTATTTTATGGCAACAGGTATTTCTGAAAAAAGAATATTTGTCGAGAGGCCAATATTGGATTTTCATTATGTTCAGTGTATTATTACACCTAACATGTATGAGGCTTGGGGTTGGGTTGCTTATACTGATCCGAGGACATGGCCTGTTTTTGCAACTATTGATAATAGTAATGGAAAAATTGCACTTCCTCATCAGAATTGCGTTAATTGCACAAAAAAAGGTGGGTATTTAAATAAACCCGAATTTTGGATTGATTAAATTGAAATGATTGTATTAAACAAAAATTATAATTAGATGAAAAAGTTATTAGTTCTCGTATTAGTTCTTAGTGTAGCTTCAAATATTATCTATGGACAAAGATTTAAGGAGTTTTCGAAAAAAGAAGAAATGCCTGATAATGTAATTGAGAATGTCATTCTTTTTACAGATAGGGATATTTATCTTTCGGGAGAAGATATCTGGTTTTCTTCTTTTTGTTATTTGAATGAATTTTTGTCGAATAATGCCTTGAGTAATGTTTTATATGTTGAGGTTTATAATGAAAACAACAATTCAATAATTAAAAGAAAATTTAAAATTTCGGATGGAATTGCTTATGGTTCATTTAAAATTCCCGGAGAAACACCAAGCGGAAATTATTTTGTTAGAACATATACACAGTATCTTAGAAATTTTTCACCGGAACAATATTTTACTTCCTTTATTACAATTATTAATCCTGAAACACCTTTAAATTCAATAAATAAAAATGATACAGATACAATACCTGAAGATTCTTTATCAGAGAAAAAGATGATTAATTCTGTAGAAAATAATATTCTCGGAATTCATCATAATTACAAATTGTCATCCAAACCTTTTAATATCAATATTAATATTGAAAAAGATAAATATTCACCAAGAGATCGTGTAAATGTACAAATTGATACTGATTTTGGAAATCAACAAAATAATGCACTTCTTTCTGTCTCAGTAGTAAAACATGGCACTTTACGTGAAAATGACACTATCATTCCAGAATATTTATCGAATAACCCTCAGCTTTTAAACTCTTACCTTTTGAATTCGATAAGTAATCATAATTTATTCCGTTCAAGCAAAAGTATTCCAGAATCTCTTTATAAAAGAATTATCAATGCAGAAAACATAAAAACAAATTCCAAATATAACGATTATAAGAAATTTGTCTGGATTCCTGAAAATCGAGATATAAGTATAAGCGGAGTTGTACTTGATATAAATACGCAAAAGCCTCTGCCAAATCAACAGGTTTTTGTTTCTGTTCTTGGCAAGAATCCACAGTTTCATATCAATTCGACACGCGAAAATGGTGAGTTTATTTTTTCATTAAATCATCTTACAAATATGCATGGTGTGCTAATTAGCATGAAGCAATGGAAAAATTATCAGCCCGATTTTCTGGTTAACAATGACTTTGCGAGCAGTTTTGCTTCTAACAAAAAAATTCCATTAGTAATGGATAGTACCAAAAGAAAATTACTTGAAGAAATGTTTGTTAATTTTCAGATAACAAAGCTTTACAACAATGAAGATTCTTCTGTTCAAATCAAAAATTATAATTCTTCAATAAGTTTTGGAGATATTGAAATATCCATTGTATTAGCTGATTATATTCAGCTTCCATCATTCAAAGATGTAATAAAAGAAATAGTTCCATACACTCGCTTAAGCAAAAAAGGAGACAGATATAGTTTGATTGTTTCAAATTCAAAAACTGTTGAGGTATATCGCGATCCATTAATTCTTTTGGATAATATTCCTGTGTTTGATGTAAATGAATTAATGAAAATAAATCCAAAAAAAATTGAAAAAATTGAGGTGATTAATAAAGCATATATATATGGAGATTTTACAATAAACGGCATTATTCGAATTATAACAAATACTGATAATTTTGCTGATTATGATTTTTCGGATGAATCGGTTTATATAGATTTTCAAACAATTACTTCATCCACAAATCCTAAATTACCGGAATATAATTCTGAGGATAAAAAGAAAAACCGAATTCCTGATTTCAGAAATATGCTTTATTGGAAACCTGATATATTATTAGACAATAAAGTTTCATTCTCATTTTACACCTCCGACCATTGTTCGAAATACGATATTATTGTCAGGGGAATCAGTTATAATGGCAAAGTCTGTTTTGGAAAAGCAACTTTTGAAGTTGCGAAATAGAGGGAATTGGATTTATTATTCAAAAGGAGACCCAAAACAAAAGATATTTACTGAAAAACTAATAAAGTATCTAAAACAATATTATTTAGTTGTTCTTTAATTAATAATTTCAAACTATCAAATTCTTGCATAAACATTGAATCAACAGGATTAGCCGCAGGTGATTTTACTTTTAACGGGTTAATAGCTTTTCCGTTTCTGTAAAAACGAAAATCGAGATGAGGACCGGTTGCAAGACCTGACTTTCCTACATAACCTATTATATCTCCTTGCTTTACTTGTGCTCCTTTTTTTATTCCTTTTCCGTATCCTGATAAATGAAGGTATGCTGTGGAATATGTTCCGTTATGTTTAATCTTCACTGTTCTGCCACCCTGTCGAGTCCATCTTACTCTTGTAACAATTCCATCACCAACGGTATGAACAGGTGTTCCGCTGGCAGCAGCATAATCAATTCCGCGGTGTGGTCTTCTGTATTTTAGGATTGGATGCATTCGGCTTAATGAATATCCGGAACTTATTCTTTTAAACCTTAAAGGAGCCTTCAAAAAAGTACGTCTCATACTTCCGGCTTCATCATCAAAATAATCCCCAACACTATCCTGAATAAAATAATACGAATAATAATCCTCACCTAAATGGTGAAATAATGCGCCAATAACCTTTCCTATTCCAATATTATTATCATCTACATATAGATTTTCATAAATTACTTTATAATAATCCCCTTTTTTGATGTCAAAAAAATCAATTGTCCATGCAAAAATTTCAGATAAATCATTTGCCAGATTCGGATTAGTTCCATTATCAACCATACTATTCCAAAGAGAAGAACTAATTATACCCGAAGAATTGGCTATTCGTCTTTCAATATCCTTTTTACCGGTATGTACATGCACCGAATCACCAAGATCGAAAACAACATAATCAATAGGAGAGCTTTCATAAACAAAGTATAAAACATTTTTGATAGAATCGTTTGTGCATAACACCGAATAATCAAACCCTCTTCTAATTTTTCTTACATCAAATACTTTTTTTGATCTCTTTGCAAGAAGGTCAATTTTTGCATAATCAACATTATATTTCAATAATATCTCTGACAAAAATTCATTACGTTTTACCTTTGCATGAAAAATTAACATAGAGTCAACTACAATCCCATATTTCAAGTTTGGCTCAGGTATGGTTTCAATTTCCGAAATATTTTCTGAATTCAAACTTCCTTTTTCTATCGGAATAAATTCATAGGCGATTATAATTAAACCGCTAATAATTATTAAAGAAAATATTTCAAGTATTCTTTTCATGGTTTCATTGTTTTTCAGTATTCCTATATTGAGTTTACTCCGAAAAGTATTTTTTAGCCACCAAAACACAAACCCACTAAATTTCACTAAAATTAATTTATTGATAATCTTTGTTTTGTGGGGTTTTGTGTCTTAGTGTTTTTGTGGCATTTTATTTTTTTTCTTGTTTATTGATTATTGAGTGTTACTTATTGAGTGTCACTTATTGAGTGTTTATTTAAAAAATAACATTAATAATTAGTGTAGATTTTTTTCTGCAAATTCTTTTCCTGCTTTTAAAGCATCAAGATTTGCCTGTACAACTTTTTCTCCTTTATTACCGAATATACTCTTCAGAGCATTTTCGAGAATTGAATAATCAAGATCGAGAAAAGGAGTAGCAGCACCAAGTACAACAATATTTGCCGAACGCAGCGAACCAATATCTTTTGCAATTTGATGGGCATCCAGAGCAATATGTCTCGGTAAAGAATTGATTTCATCTAATACTTTTGCAATATCAGGATAATTTGCAATATTGTCAAAAGCTTTTATATTTGTAACTACCCAACCATCCGGCGAAAGCATCGGAAGATATCTCAATGCCTCCATAGGTTCGACCGAAATAATAATATCGGCTTTACTATTAGGGATAAGATCAGAGGAAATCTTTTTTGATGATAATCTTAGATGTGATTGTACATCTCCTCCCCTTTGGCTCATTCCATGAACTTCGGATTGTTTTAAAAATAAATTAGAATTAACTGCAGCAGTTCCGATAGTTGCTGCTATAGAAAGTATTCCCTGACCACCTACTCCTGCCAATATTATATCTTTTTTCATTTGTTTCATTGTTTCATTGTTACACGGTTTCATGGTTACACGGTTTCATGGTTTAATTTAATTACAATTTGCCAATATTCTACCACTAACTTTCCACTTCTTTAACTTTTAATTTTTGCCTCATTCGTTTATTTAAAGTCTGAACACATTCTCTTCTTGGAATTATCACAGAAACACCATTATATTTAAGTTCAGATTTCATAACACTTACATTTTCCTCATGATATTTTTTCAATGGTTTGAGAATATGCATATGTTCTTTTTCCACTCCAAGTCCGATACATATTTGTTCTATTTTGCCAAGAGCAGAAGATTTTTGTCCTCCGGTCATTCCTGTTGTTGAGTTATCCAAAATCAAAACAGTAATAGGAGATTTATTATTAATAGCATCTAATAATCCTGTCATACCTGAATGGGTAAAAGTTGAGTCACCAATTACGGCAACAGCAGGAACCAAACCGGCATCAGCAGCACCAATAGCCATAGTTATTGAAGCACCCATATCCACACAAGAATTGATTGCATTATAAGGTTCGAGAGCACCAAGAGTATAACATCCGATATCAGCAAATACTCTGCCTTTTGAATAATCTAGCAAAGCTTCGTTCAATGCTTTATATGAATCAATATGAGAACAGCCCGGGCAAAATGATGGTGGACGTCCGGTAACTATTTCCGGAATATCTCCATATTCATGATAAGTTATTCCAAGAGAATCTGCAACTATTTTCGGATTTAATTCGCCATCACGCGGGATAGTACCATCAAATCTGCCTTTTATTGGTTTCCCTTTATTTAGCAATCCTTTCAGCAACTCCTCAATTACCGGTGCTCCTTCTTCAAGAATGAGTAACTCATCACAGTCATCATAAATTTTTTCAACAAGTTTTGTTGGAGCAGGATATTGTCTTATACTTAAAACAGGATATGGGATTTTATGATCTTCAAAATTTTCTGCAAGATAATTATATGCAAGTCCGCATGTTATAATACCAAGTTTTTCATTCTCATTATCATAATAATTATTAAAATTTGAGTTTTCAGATTCTTTAATAAATTTTTCCTGATTATTCAGAAGTACTTTATATTGCTTTCGAGCTAATGCCGGCAACAAAATATATTGTTTTAGGTTCTCCGGTAATTTAACTAAATTTTGTTCTATTGATTTCATTCTTTCAACACCTGCTCTGGAATGTGCCAACCGTGTTGTAATTCTAAATAAAACAGGTGTTTTCATTTTCTCGGAATATTCAAATGCATACCTCACCATATCATAAGCTTCTTGTTGGCTGGAGGGTTCAAGAATAGGAATCATTGCAAATTTTCCATAAAACCTTGAGTCCTGCTCATTTTGTGAAGAGTGCATCGAAGGATCATCTGCAGCAACAACAATTAGTCCGCCATTAGCTCCCGTTATCGCCGAATTTATAAAACCATCAGCTGCTACATTCAAGCCAACATGTTTCATACAAACCATTGCACGTTTTCCTGCATAAGACATTCCAATTGCCGATTCCATGGCAGTTTTTTCATTTGCCGACCATTCCGATCTGATATTTTTATCTTTTGCTTCTCTTGATCTTTGGACGTATTCTGTAATCTCAGTTGAAGGAGTTCCCGGATATGCGTATATTCCGGATAGTCCTGCATCTATTGCTCCCTGGGCAATAGCTTCATCACCTAATAATAGTAGCTTTTGCATTCTATATATTTTATTTCTTAAAAATCAATTTTATTTATTTTACAAATTTAAGTAATTTAATGCCACAGATTCACAGATTAAAGAAACTAATTTTTTTTAATCTGTGAATCTGTG
>JAIOTT010000149.1 GCA_021106655.1 Bacteroidales bacterium | reverse complement strand
TTGTTTACACCCCATAACATCGTGTGCGCCTCCATATGATTTACGCAAGGTTATAGTAATTTTCGGAACAGTAGCTTCTCCATATGCAAATAATAGTTTTGCTCCATGAGTAATAATCCCACCATATTCCTGAGCACTACCGGGTAAAAAACCTGGTACATCAACTAAAGTGACAACAGGAATATTAAAAGCATCACAAAAACGGACAAATCGTGCTGCCTTTCTTGAAGAATCAGTGTCCAGAACACCAGCAAGATATAGGGGCTGGTTAGCAACAATCCCAACAGGGATACCATTAAATCGGGCAAAGCAACACACAATATTTCTGGCAAATCGCCGGTGAACTTCTAAAAATTCCCCATAATCAACTATACTACCAATGACATCTTTTACGTCATATGGTTTATTAGGATTATCAGGGATAATATCATTTAATGAATCATCCAGTCTGTCAATCGGGTCATTGCAATCGAAAATTTGTGGATCTTCCAGGTTATTTTGTGGTAAATACGATAATAGTTTTCTTATTAGCAGAAGGCCATCTTGTTCACTTTTTGAGATAAAATGTACAACACCTGACTTTGACGCATGTACATTCGCTCCGCCTAAATTTTCTTCAGTAATAGTTTCACCGGTAACTATTTTAGCTACTTTAGGTCCTGTAACAAACATATAAGACGTTTGTTCAGACATAACAATGAAATCAGTTAAAGCAGGAGAATAAACAGCTCCTCCGGCGCAAGGCCCAAAAACAGCTGACAATTGTGGTATAACCCCTGATGCTGTGATGTTACGTTGAAAAATCTCTGCATAACCTGCCAAACTGAGCACTCCTTCTTGTATGCGCGCTCCACCACTATCATTAATACCAATCAACGGTGCACCAACTTTTAATGCCTGATCCATCACTTTGCAAATTTTCTTTGCAAATGTTTCAGATAAAGAGCCTCCATAAACAGTAAAATCCTGTGAAAAAACATAAACTACACGCTCGTCTATTGTACCATGCCCGGTTACAACACCATCAGATAAGAATTTCTTTTTGTCCAATCCGAAATCATTGCAGCGATGTGTAACAAACATATCAAATTCTTCAAAACTTCCTTCATCTAAAAGCAGTTCTATTCTTTCTCGTGCAGTTAATTTGCCTTTTTGATGCTGAGCAGCAATTCGCTTTTCACCACCCCCCTGCTTGGCTTGTTCTCTGAGATCAATTAATTTTTTAACTTTTTCCTGACTTGACATGTCTAATCTTTTATTGAAATAAGTAATGTTAGGATGAAATTTTTAAAAAAAAACCATCTTAATTTAGCCAAGAGTATCAGCATAATAAATATTAAGATGGTTTTAACAGAAAACAAAAACTACGAAAAAAATCAATCAATCTATATCTAAACAACGCCCATATCAAGCATTGCATTAGCTACTTTAAGAAAACCGGCAATATTTGCCCCCTTCATATAATCAACATATCCATCCTCCTCTTTTCCATATTTGACACACTCTACATGGATCTTTGTCATAATTTCCTGTAAACGCTTATCTACCTCTTCTGCATGCCAGTTCAATTTCATTGCATTCTGACTCATCTCTAGTCCTGATGTTGCTACACCTCCTGCATTAACAGCTTTCCCGGGTGCATATAACATTTTATTTCTATGAAAAACTTCAATTGCCTCAGGAGTACATGGCATGTTTGCTCCTTCTGTAATACAGGTACACCCATTTTTCACAAGATTTTCAGCATCCTGCTTATCAAGTTCATTTTGTGTTGCACAAGGAATAGCAATATCACAGGGTATATCCCATGGCCTTTTTCCCTGGTAAAATTTAGCACTAGAATATTCAAAAGAAAACGGCTTAACAATATCTTCGTTAGAAGCCCGAAGCTCAAGCATAAAATCAATTTTTTCGTCAGTTATGCCTTCCTCATCATGAATAAACCCATCCGGGCCGGAAAGTGTAATTACTTTCCCACCTAGTTGGTTAATTTTTTGAGCCGCTCCCCAGGCAACATTTCCAAAGCCCGACAATGCAACTCTCTTACCTTTAAATGTATCTCCATTCATTCTTAACATTTCATCTGTAAAATAAACTGCACCAAAACCAGTAGCTTCAGGCCTTATAAGGCTTCCGCCCCAATTAATTCCTTTTCCCGTAAGTACTCCGGTATGTTCATCACTTAGCTTTTTATACATACCATACAAGTATCCAATCTCTTTTGTTCCTACTCCAATATCTCCGGCTGGTATATCTGTATCCGGACCGATTATTTTGCTCAGTTCCAACATAAAAGAGTGACAAAATCTCATAATTTCCATATTAGATTTACCTTTCGGATTAAAATCAGAACCTCCTTTAGCCCCACCCATTGGAAGTGAAGTAAGACTATTTTTAAAAATCTGTTCGAATCCAAGAAACTTCAAAATGCTAAGATTTACACTGGGGTGAAACCTCAAGCCACCTTTGTAGGGGCCGATAGCGTTATTAAATTGTACTCTATATCCAATATTTACAAATACCTTTCCATTATCATCTACCCATGGCACTCTGAATATATGAACTTTGTCTGGTTCAACAAGCCTTTCGATGATGCTATAAGCTTCAAACTGATGGTTTTCATTGTAAATTTCTTCTATTGACTCCAGAACTTCCCTCACTGCTTGCAGATATTCCACTTCACCCGGATGCCTTGCTTCCAGATTTTGTATTAATTTATTGACATTCATAATTGATGTATTTTAGTTAATTAATTTTGGTTCAAATTTCCTAATAATTACTGTGGCATTTAATTTCTCAGACCATTAAGAATACAATAAGTTGATTGATAATTGTCAAGCCTGTTTTATCTTTTATTAAGAGATCTTAACTTTTAATATCCGGAATTCGTAATTTTGCACAAATAAGTAATGATATATTGCTATGAAAAATAATAATACAAATATTAAGATGCTGATAGACGATCTAAATGAACGAAAGAAGGAGCTGGATTGTTTATATGAAATAAACAGAATATTAAAATATACAGAAGCTCCGCTTGATGAGGTTTTTAATGATATTATAACGGAGATCTCTTTAGGCTGGCAATTTCCTGAAATATGTAAAGTTCAAATTCTTTATGACGGAAAGTCTTATAAGTCAGAAGGATTAAAACTCACAGAGTTAAAGCAAACTGCAAAAATCAAAGTTGAAGATGCAGAAATTGGCGAAATACAAGTTTATTATATAAAACCGGTTAGGACGGACAAAAAACCGATATTCCTTCATGAAGAACAAAAACTGCTTAATACAATTGCAGAAAATATAAGTCAATATATTACTTTACGCAGATTTAAGGATTTACTTCAAAGCAAGGAAAATATTTCTGAGAAGCTGAATATTCCTGTTGGCCTTGGCAAATGGTTATCAGAAATGAATCTTTCTGAGTCGGAAATCAAGAAAGTGACAACCACTAAAGTCAACTTCAAAAAATGCGAATCGATATTCAAGCAAGGAACATTTGCATCTTATATAGTCATTCAGACAAAAGGATTAACCAGAGCTTTTGTTGAAGATATGAATGAACGAAGTTTTACTTTTAAAATAATAAAGCCATACGATATCATTGGTTTATCTTCTTTATTCGGAGACGGACGCTATGCGTTCTCAGCAGCAACTTTAACTCCTGCAGAAGGATATCTGATAGAAAAAACCACTATGATCAATATAATAGAAAGCAATATTAAATTCAATTTTGAACTATTAAAGTGGTATAGTACGAATTTCAAATTGATCTTTACAAAGATGAATTTCCTTGCTAACAAACATGCATTAGGCAGGATTGCAAACACTTTAATATATCTTTCAAAGAGTATTTTTAACGAAAGGATAATCGATAATTCTATTTCCCGAAGGAATATTGCAGAACTGAGTGGAATGTCAACTGAAAATGCAGTTAGAATATTATCAGAACTAAAAAGTGATGGAATTATTAAAATATCAAAAAACGGAATAGAAATTATCCATCATGACCTATTGAAGACTTTCAGTATTGCCGGGTAATATCAGGGGTTAAATTTAGGGTTTATATATAATCCCCTTATTCAGTCGGCCATTTACCTCAATCCTTATTTCATTATTAAAACTCACATGCCTTACAAATTCGTCTTCGTATTCTACCTTGCTGCTCATTAGAAACCCTATATCGTAAATACCTTCATTTATATACGGGTTAATAGTAAAGTATGCTACTTCCATAGCTGTAAGATTATGAAAGAAATGTGTCCCCTGACTTGGTTCAATACGATAATTATCAAGTCCTGATTCAATTATCACTTTTGCATTAGAAATCTGATACCATTTTACAGAAATTCCCAGGTTAGGGTCACTTGATCCCCATCTTCCGGGTCCTATCAG
>JAIOTT010000312.1 GCA_021106655.1 Bacteroidales bacterium | reverse complement strand
TTCAATTTCTTCCCGACTTAGTTTTTTAATAATTACTTTTTTCATAAAATCTTTGATTTTGATTATCAACAATAAGGTGTCTCAAAATCTCTGTGGCTTTCTGTGTCTACTCCGTGGTTCTCCGTGATATAGACCAAGAAGCTATTACACAGAGGTTCACCAGGCACATAAAGTATCACAGAGGTAAATCGCAAGTTTCTGTAATTATTTTTATACTTTTGAGACAGCCATTATTTTCTGGTAAATTATGGTAAATTTAAAAAAAATACTATATTTGAAGAATAAAAAAATGATATTATGAATTACAATAGCATAATCGCTCTGTTAATTGCCCCGGTTTTTGCTTTGTTTATGTTTCTTTACTTCAAATCAAGAATCGAAAAGAAATCTTATAATCTCTTATTTAAATCCTTCCTGTTTGGATTTATTAGTATCATTCTGGCAGTTATTGTTCAAATAATTACATCTCAACTGGGCTACGATGATCTTCGAAATCTGAAAAGAATTACTTTTTATTCTTTTATTGTAATTGGTGGTGGTGCTGAATTAAGCAAATTTATTGTACTTCGATATTTTATCTTAACTAAGAATCAATCAAAAAACCCTTTTGCAGGCATAACATATTCAGTTATGACAGCTTTGGGATTTGCAACAGCAGGCTTAATCCTTTTCATTTTGAATATCATTGATACCAGTTATTTATATCCGATCAATTTCTATAGTTTTACATTTGCAATAACACATATCATTTTTGCGGTACTTATGGGATTTTTTGTAAGTATTTCAATGGTAAGAAAACCAAATTTTATCTATGCTCTTTCCGGTTTATTCACTGCCTTTTTCTTTCATGGTTTTTTTGTCTTCTGCATACTAACCAGAGATTACAAGCTACTCAGTGTATTTTCATTTGGGGCACTGCTGATAGTGTTTATTCTTCTGTACAAAGCGATTATGAGTGCAGAAGAGAGAACTGAGGAATAGGACAACATGCAAAATACTATGTCATAATCTTGCAAACCTCTTCCCCGGCATACATTTAACAATCCCTTTAAACTCAAGATTCAGCAATAATGATGCGGTCTTATTCATAGTGATGCCTGACAAAATGCACAGATCATCAATTCCTGTAACTTTATTTTCATCCAGTATTGCAACCAGTTTCTTTTCATCCTCCGAAAGCTCAGCAAATAATGTTGTCTGGTAATTTTGATTAGTATTTTGTTCATTTTCCCAGCCCATAAAATAAATTATATCTTCTGCAGACTGAACAAGTGCTGCTTTATTGGTTTTTATAAGATGATTACAGCCTGAAGATTTTTCATCTCCCACTCTTCCGGGAACAGCAAACACATCCCTGTTATATGAGTTTGCAATATCAGCAGTTATCAATGCTCCACTCTTTCTATTAGCCTCAATAACTACCACAGCATCCGATAAACCTGCAACAATCCGATTCCTTTTTGGGAAATTTTCCTTATCCGGTTTTGTCCCGGAAATAAATTCCGTTAATATCCCCCCATCTTTCAGCATACTTTCTGCCAGCTTTTTATTTAATTGTGGATATATTCTGTCGAGGCCATGCCCCACAACACCTACGGTAGGCATATTACACTCAAGTGCGGTTTTATGCGAGCATGCATCTATACCATAAGCAAGGCCACTAATTATAAGTGCTTTTTGAGTTTCTAGTCCCGACACGATCTCATAGCAAATAGATTTCCCGTATTCCGATGCCCTTCGGGAACCAACGACACTAATTATTTTCTCAACGTTAAGATCTGAATTCCCTTTATAATAAAGCATTACCGGACTGTCAACACAGTGCTTCAAGCGGGATGGATAGAAATCATCCAGGTAAAACAGACACTTTATCTTATACTTATTTATAAAATTTAATTCTTTTTCTGCATTAGCTAATATCTCTGTACTGTTAAAAGATCTAAGAATATAGCTCCCAATACCCGGTATTTTCGAAAGCATGCTTTTCTTTTCTTTGAATACTGCTTCAACACCTCCACAATAAGCAACCAGTCTTTTACCGGTTTTATCACCTACGTTGGGGATCATTGTCAGGGCTATTTGGTAGAGTTGACTCATAAGAAAGTGCCTTAATTACTTTAAGTATTTAAAGTACTCAAGGCACTCTAAATACTTTAGGCACTTTAAGTACTTTTTTATAGGTTTGTATATTAAAAAGATAAAAGGTAATTGAAAAAGTCAAAAAATATTTTGATTTGTCCTCTTGATTGGGGAATAGGCCATGCTACACGCTGCGTTCCGATAATTAAAGAGTTGGTCAATATTGGGCATACTCCTGTCATAGCAGCTGATGGCAGACCTCTAGCATTTCTACAAATGGAATTTCCTGATCTCAAATTCATCAGATTTGGAGGATATCAACCAAACTATCCACGACATGGGAGTATGGCCTGGAAGATGCTTTGCTCTATCCCAAAAATAATCAAGGGAATAAAAAGAGAACACAGAGAAGTTAAAAAAATAATCAGAGATCATAATATTGATATTCTTATTTCAGATAACCGCTATGGCCTTTGGAACAAAGAAACTTTCACTGTATTTATCACACATCAGCTAATGGTAAAGCTTCCATACTTTATTAAATTCTTTGAGCCGCTGCTTAATCAAATTATCAAAAAATTTATAAATAAATATGATGAATGCTGGATACCCGATATGCAATCAGGACAAACTCTTTCAGGGGATCTCTCCCACAAATATCCTTTAACCGAAAATTCGTATTTTATTGGACCACTTTCGAGATTTAGAGATTGTGAGACAAAAGATTATGAGATAAGAGATAGGGAGAAAAGTGAGATTTGTGATGTTTGTGTAATTCTTTCAGGACCAGAGCCGCAAAGAAGCAAACTGGAAGAAATACTATTCACACAATTGAAAGGATCATCGTTAAAAGCTGTTGTAGTTCAAGGTATCACTGAAAAGAATGATAGCTTTGATCTGAATGAAAGAATAAAAGTGTTTTCACATCTGCCATCCTCTGAGATGCTAAAGTATTTCCAATCATCCAGAACCATCATTTGCCGGCCTGGTTACTCAAGTATTATGGATATTGTAACTCTTGGCAAAAAAGCCATTTTCATTCCAACACCGGGGCAGACAGAGCAGGAGTATCTTGCAGAATATTTTATGGAAAATAAGATGTTTTATTATTCAAAGCAGGATGAATTTTCTCTTGGAGAAGCCTTAAGGAAATCTGAAAGTTACAGCCATGTTATGATTAATCCAGGCAAAGAATTTGACATCTTGATATCACAATTTGTGATATCAAGATAGGGAGGAAAAAGGCAGCATAAAATGAGGGCTCTTCTATGAACGGGTAAGTTCATGATCACATTACCATATTATTCTTATCTTCGTCCTCACAAAAATCAAATATGTCAGAATATCTGAGTGTTGCGTTTTTATGGAAGTTTATTAAGTTCTGTATCGTTGGAGCTACTGGAGTTGTGGTTGATTTTGGGATCACTTATGTTTGTAAGGAATACATCAAGATCCCAAAATATATTTCTAATGCTATAGGGTTCACCTTTGCAACCTCAACAAACTATTTCTTCAACAGGATATGGACCTTTCATAGTCAGGATCCGGAAATATTTACAGAATACTTTCTATTCTTTTTTGTTTCGATTGTGGGGCTTGGAATCAATACACTGGTGCTCTGGTTCTTTGTAGATAAATATAAAAAGAACTTTTACCTCTCTAAGCTGTATGCAATTGGGGTGGCATCTATCTGGAACTTCCTTGCTAACGCCTTTATAACATTTGCCTAAAAGTCGGCATAAAAAGAAACTGACTACTGGTTACTGGTGACTGTCGACTTATTTCTGGGTTCTACTTTCCGGTAAGTCACTTTCATTCTGTACTCATTCTTTTCCATCAGCACAACTATACGATCACCTGTATCTTCAAGTATTGTTGATTCAGCATCAGTTTCTGACATCTTGTTGCAGTTTACAGCATAAGGGCCGTTAGGGTTGCAGACTACGGTAAAATAAGTATCAAGTCCATCATATCCGTCAATGTAATACGGTCTTCCCGGTTCACCACTCATTACCCAAATCTCATAATCAATTTCCCATGCATAAAATACATAAGTCGGGCCGTTCTGAACAGTTCCTTCATAATACAAAGTGTAAAAACCGGGATATGCGATGTAGTACTGTCCCCATTTAAAATAGGCAGGGATATCAGGTGTGCCGGCATCGAGATATTCCGGAGGTACAAGTTCCCAATCTAAAGACAGAAACGCACGTCCCGACCTTCCATCATATCCGCGTTCACATGCACTTACTAAAAGAAAAACTATGGAAATCAAGAATAAGGTTCTGAACACCTTTGCTGCTTTGGTAAGAGTAATTGTTTTCATGGCTTAATATATTTTGATCATTTATCTATCAAAAACAATTTGCATGCCAAAGTCAGTTTTGATAATTGTAATATTCATTATCAAAGTGGTTGAAACAAAATTTTATTAGCTTTGCGTTCTACTAAAAATTTATCGTTTATGTTTGATTATACAGAAGTCGGACTCGACAAAATGGTGATCCACCATGTTGGAAATAAAAACAGTGATGAAGGACTTAAACTCTCCAAAGAGGAACTGAGTTTTAAAGAAGATACCATCAAAGATATTCTTCTTAAATACTTTTTATCATCATTTAAAAGCAATCTGTTTTATAACTTTAATATTGATGATGATGAGAATAAAATAGTTTTTAAATCTGCTTCAAAAATTTTTGAGGAACCGGAAAGTATACTTGAAGAATCAATAAATATTGCCCGGCACCTCTACGAACAATCAAATCATCCGAAAATATCCGGAGGTGAATTTTATGTAGTGTTCTTCCAGGATTGCGTTGTTGATGATGAGCAGTGTGACGCTGTTGGTATATTTAAATCTGAAAACAAAGAGAACTATTTAAAAGTTTACCCAAAGCATGAGAATTTTGGATTATCACTTGAAGAAGGTATCAACATAAACAAGCTCGACAAAGGGTGTTTAATTTTTAATACAGAAAAGGATCTGGGTTATAAAGTTTGTATTGTGGACAATATAAGCCATGGAGATGAAGCCCGTTATTGGAAAAGTGATTTTCTGTCGATCAAAGCAAGGGAGGATAATTTTTATCACACAGTAAATCATTTAAAGATGTGTAAAGGCTTTGTTGAGGAAGCTTTTGGCGAGGAAGATACTTTCAGCAAATCCGACAGGATAGATCTGCTGAATAGGTCTGTAGAATATTTTGATAAAAATGAGAAGTTCACTGCTGATAATTTTAATGAAGAGGTAATGGAAAAGCCTGAGCTCATTGAAGCATTTAATGACTACAGGCAGCAATATCAAGTTGTGAATGAGCTTAAGACTGAGGATGATTTTGAGATATCCAGGCCTGCATTTAAAGGGACGAAAAGGTATTTACGCTCGGTATTAAAGCTTGATAAGAACTTTCATGTGTATATTCATGGAAAGAGAGAGTTTATCGAAAAAGGGTTTGATGAAGGGAGGGGGCTGCACTATTACCAGTTGTTTTTTGAGG
>JAIOTT010000427.1 GCA_021106655.1 Bacteroidales bacterium | reverse complement strand
TCAAAAACTTTGACACCAAAAGCTAAATGCTCTCCCATTTTTTCTAGGAGCTGAAGTGTTGGACTCTCTCTTGTATCATCAACATTTTCTTTATATGCTAATCCATATAAACCAATTTTTGAAACATCAGTTATATTGTGCTCTCTCATCATCTCTCTGATTCTACCTAAAACATGTGTTGGCATTGAATCATTAATTTTTCTAGCTGTCAAAATTAAATTTGTAAGATCAGGGTAATCACCTACTAAAAACCATGGATCTACTGATATGCAATGCCCACCGACCCCTGGTCCCGGTTGCAGAATATTAACCCTTGGATGTTTATTTGCAATACGAATTATTTCATATACATCCATATTATCAACACGACAGATCTTTGCTAATTCATTTGCAAATGCAATATTCACATCTCTATACGTATTCTCTACAACTTTAGACATTTCTGCAGATCTAATATCTGTAACAACAATTTCAGATTCACAGAAACTAGAATACAAATCTTTAACTAAATTTCCTATTTCAGGTTTATCTGCTCCGATCGTTCTTGAATTATATTTAAGTTCATAAATCATATTTCCTGGAATAATTCTTTCGGGAGCATGAACTAGATGTATATCTTCTCCTACTACAATTCCTCTTTTCTCAATTTCAGAACGTATATATCTATCAATTGATCCAGGAGATATTGTTGATTCTATAATTACAATCGCTCCTTTTTCGCAAACATCTAATATATTGCTAACCGCAGATAATACAAATTCAGGATCAAGTTTTTTGCTCGAACTAATATAAGGTGTTGGTACTGCAATAATATAAGTATCCGTCTTCTGATATTCAGTAGAAAATTCAATGCTTTTTTCGGTTGCTTCACTAAAAAGTTCTTCTAATCCATCTTCTTTAAAAGTCAATTTTCCCCGAGACAGCGAATCTACAAGACTTTTATTTAGATCAGTTCCTATAACTTCAATACCGCTTTTTGCAAATATTAATGCAGTTGGAAGCCCAATGTATCCAAGACCAATTACGTTCAACATGGAATTACCTTCCTTAAATATAGTTCATTTTTGGAAAAGAATAATTTCAAAAGTAATATTACAATGATTCTTTTCAAATACTGATGAAACAGTAATAGTAGAAATTTTATCCTTTTTAAGATAGTATAAACTTCTATATGATTTCTTAACATCAATCATTCCTATAGTTATTACTTTTGCAATAACAGTGGTTCTATCAATCAACTCAAATCCATCTTTGTTTATTTTAACTTCACAAGGTGAGTGAAAAATAATTTGGCATTTGTTTCCAACCCCAACAACATAATCCTCAATTCTGTACCCATTCTTTATCAGCTTTATTACTCTTGTGTGCTCATAACCATTCCAAGAAAGCATCGTTCCGGAAAAAGAACTTTGATCATGTTTAATGTTTTTTGAGTGACTCCATTTATAGATTAAAAACGACCCATATTTTTTCATTTGCTCTGCATTATCTACTTGTAAGGTATTATGCGCTGCAGTTAATGACATTTCTTTACCTAAATCAGTTGCATACGAATAAGTACCACTATCACATAAGATATTTATACCATTATGCCAAAGATCAATGTGAAGCTGATCCATTTGAGCGGGTCTAGTTTTGAAATTTTGAAGTATCACCATCAAAAATCCTTTTTCATTTCTTAGAGTATAAAAACCTGCTTCTTTATATTTAGCTGATTCTCTATCAATATTCTTAATATTGTACTCTACTATCTTTTTCCCACCAAACCACAGGAGCTCTTCATCAAAGTTCCCTTCTGCATATAATTTTTCACCTTCTAATTGTGCATAAACTGTGTTAATTACTGGTCGAAAGTCACGATAATTCACTGAAGTAACGGGAAAAATCAAAGCTCCATCATTTGAACCATAGTTAGGGACATCCCCCGTTTGATCCTGCATTTGATATAAAAGCATTACGCTTTTCTTAAGAAGATTTTTACTATTATTACTAATATTCCTTTTTGTTTTATTGTTTATACTTAAAATGAACTCCATAATCTGGAGTACAAACCTTTGGTAATTAAAAGAATATTGTATATAACCACCATCTGAAAAAAACTGCTTCCCGATTTCCTTTTCTAGGAGCCTATATGCTTTATCTAACTTTTTTTCATTTTCGCTGCACCAAGCACCAATTATTAAACCTGTTATTTCAGAAAATGTATGATTGTTCTTAATACATTTATGTGCATAGAAAAAATTCGATAAAATCTTTTTATAACTACCTTCAACTAAGGCAAAAATATTGTCTTTATCTAATTGCTTTTCTAATCCGCATGCTTTAAAGAAAGAATAAACAATTAAGGCATTAATCATTCTTAATGTTGCTTCTTGCCCACATTTATAGTTTACACCAAAAGAATAATTATTGTCCGTTACCCAGCATTTAAGATGATTAGAAAACGCATTATAGTATTTTTTATTTTTGGTGATAAGGTAGGCTCTTGCAAAGTAAAAAAAATAAGTGAACCGTGATGCTTCCCAAATAATTTTAATATCACCTTTATCTGTATCAAAATCAGGGATACAATGCCATTTCAAAGTTTTATCTACATTTACCTTTGTAATGGGATTAGAGTGCCAGTTAATCGGACTTCCATAATCCAGTTCGATTGAAGAAAAGGCTGTAATTCTACCTTCAATGGCATTATCAGCAATTGAAATGATTTCATTCTTCTTTTTGATAGATAGCTTATGTAAAAACTCTTCAAGTCTATCTATATTCACTTCAAAAATATCAATTCTATTTATATTAACTTTCTTCTCAAATAGTTTTTCTGTAAAGGGTATACCTCTCATTATTTTCAGCTTTGCCGAATATAATAATCGATTAATAATCCATGGTAATCCATATTCGGTTAAAAGTGATTTAATCATCAAAACACACCGTTATTTGGCTATACACTTTCTATAACTTCTATAAGTTTATTTGTTAGAACTTTAAAGTCAAAATCCAAAGCACCAATTTTGGCGTTCTGCCCCAATTTCTGATATTCAACTTTTGGTATTTTT
>JAIOTT010000392.1 GCA_021106655.1 Bacteroidales bacterium | reverse complement strand
TCTAATTATTCTCCGGAATTATTATCAAGCGCATAAATTGCAAAAGAGCCTAACCAATGACCGCCTTCATAGCTGTCGTCTACAAGATTAGGTAAGGAATACATTATGTGGTCATTTGCAATATTTATTAAATGCATGTATTCCGGATGTTGATCGGCTAAACCATACAACACCCATGCTCTGCTGAAATTTAGTCCGTCCAGATGTACTAACTTGCCATCTGTGCGATCAGAAACTTCTCCCGGTTTTATTTCGAAACTTTCAGCTTTAAGTTGGGGGGCAAATTTGCTAATCCATACATCAAAATCATCATTATTCAATATTCTTCTCATCAGGTCTATCTCTGCAAAGCAAGGAGATAAAAAGTCATATCCACTCGGCTCCCAATTTAATGGGCAATTAAAGTCCTTACTATAAAAATCTTTAGCTCTTGTTTCAATAGCAATTTTCAATTCTTTATTTTCAATTGTGTTGGCATAGTCCCATGCAAATGATAATCCAAAAGCAGTATTTGCATGTTCACCTACTCTGATTGGATATACTAGTTTCGGTAAGAAATCTATATACCGTTGAACAATCAAATCTATTAAAGGTTGAAGATTTTGTTCCAGCTCCTGAGCTAATGGATCATCCCAGCTATGCAATTCATCAGCCAATTTCAGCAGCCATGACCAGCCATAGGTTCTTTCATAAGATTTATTATGTTCACCTTGAAAATAAACCACTTCTGCCTGAATATTCTTTTTAGAGATATTCTCCTGAAGCTTGGATCTAATCAAATCGGCCTTTTTTAATAAAGGGAAATCCTTCAATAATTTTACTAAGGACCAATGCCCATGAACCGCAGAATGCCAGTCAAAACAACCATAAAATGCCGGATGCAAAATGTGAGGCTCTCTTATATCTTCTTTTTCACCTAAAGTCTGTCCTAATTTATTGGGATACTCAGTTTGCAAACAAGCTAAAGGTAATTCAGCAAGATTATTAGCTTGCTCTAATGTCAGGCGGAGAGGTTTCTGAATAATAGTTTTTGGTGTTACTTCCTCAGCAGCAGGTTCAATTTCCGCTTTCTCATTAGAGTTACCATTTGGTGTATCACAGGCTACCCACAAGAATAAAGAGATAATGAAAATTATTCGGTTCATAGATTCTGTTAATCCAGGTGTAAGAAAAGTTTACTTCAACCACTGATCCAGCCATCCAAAGAACTCCCTTTGCCATAATATAGCGTTCTGTGGTTTCAGGACAAAGTGAGATTCATCAGGGAAGAACAGGAATTTAGCAGGAATATCCTGTAGTCGTCCTGCATTAAATGCCTGTATGCTTTCGGTATATGGTATTCGGAAGTCATATCCTCCGGAAATTACCATTATCGGGGTATCCCAATTCCCAACAAAGTTGTGAGGAGAAAAGCTGTAGCTCTTTGGTTTTGGGTTTTCCCAGAATGGTCCCTCAAGATCTTTATTAACGAAAAAATACTCGTCAGTTTCTGCATATTGGCTTTCGAGATTAAACATACCGCAGTGAGAGATGAATGCTTTAAATCGTTTATTATGATTTCCTGCGAGCCAGAAAACTGAAAAACCGCCATAGCTTGCGCCCACTGCACCAAGTTTGTCTTCATCAACATAAGGTTCAGCTGCAAGTTCGTCGATGGCTGAAAAGTAATCCTTCATATTTTGGCCACCATAGTCGCCACTGATCTGATCATTCCATGCCTGTCCGAATGTAGGTAATCCACGGCGGTTTGGAGCAACCATGATATAACCATTTGAAGCCATAAGTGCAAGATTCCACCTGTAATGAAAATTTGGTGTGATAGCACTCTGTGGACCTCCCTGGCAGTATAATATGGCAGGATATTTTTTATTTGGATCGAAATCGGGAGGATAAAGAATCCATGTGAGCATTTTTTTATTGTCAGTCGTTTCTATCCAACGTTCTTCAATTTTCCCAAAACTTATTTTGTCGAGGATATCTTTATTGGTAAAACTAAGCTGCAGTTCTTTTCCACTAGCTATGTCAACTTTGAATATTTCACTAGGAAGTGTGAATGTCTTCTTTAGTGCTACCAGCTCGGTGTCATTTAGAGCAAAGGAAGTGAAATTAACTCTTCCTTCGGTTATCTGCTCTATCTTTTTGCTTTCAAGATTAAGATAATATATCTGATAAGTTGCATGATACCCACTAATAAAATATATCAGCTTGCCATCAGGCGACCACTCAAAAGATGAAGAACTTTGATCAAAGCCTTTAGAAAGATCTTCAGCATTTTTTGTTTCAAAGTCATAAACTATGATTCTCTCTTTGTCAGCCTCAAAGCCCGGGGTTTTCATGCTCTTCCATGCAATCTTTTTTCCGTCAGGAGAAAAAACCGGGTCGTAGTCATATCCTAACATTCCAATGCTGATATTCTCTGTAATACCACTTTCAATATCATAAACATAAATTTCCGAATTTGTGCTGATAGTATATTCCTTGCCTGATAACTTTTTACAAACATAGGCAATACTGTTTCCATCAGGACTCCAGTTGATCTGCTCCATTCCTCCCCATGGATTCATTGGAGTGTCGAAAGGTTCATCTTCCATAATATCAGTTGCTTCTCCAATTCTTCCATTATCATATGATGCAAAAAACACATGACTATAAGCATAATCGTGCCAGTGGTTCCAATGCCTGTACATCATATCTTCAATGATCATAGCGTTGGCTTCAGGGAGATAGGTGTAAATTTCATTTGCTGTTTTATCGAGTTTCACATCTTTAATAAAGAGAATTTTATTGAGGGATGGAGAATAAGAAAAGCCATTTATTCCATTCTCTATTTCACTGATTACTTTTTTCTCATTCCCATCAGGATTCATTTCCCAGATTTGTACTGATCCGTTTTTAGCAGATAAAAAGCCTATCTTTTTTCCATCTGGCCGCCATATTGCATTGAATTCACTTCCTTCAAATTCTGTTATTTGCGTTGGTTCTCCTCCTTCTGTAGAGATAGTATAAAGATTTCTGTTACCTTTATTTTCTTCAAGACTATAATATGATATCCCATAAAGTATTGTTTTTCCATCAGGCGAAAGTTGGATGTCACTAACTCTGCCCATTCTCCATAAAAGTTCTGGTGTAAGGATGCCTTGTGCCGTAAGTTCTTCAATAGACTTTGGTTTAGCTATTTCTTTAGGAACTTCCTTTTCTTTTCCGTTTTCTTTGTGCTCATGTTGGCAGGCAAAAAAGCTAATTGTGATTAGCATTAATAACATTGGAATGATCTTTTTCATGGTTTTGGATTTAAATGGTTAATATTTTTATTGTTACGAGTTGCGGGTTAAAATTACAAAAAAAGTATCAAGTATCAAGTATTGAGATTATTCGTAATCCATAATTCGCAACAGTTCAATTGTTGGACTTGTCTTTAATAAACAAAAAAAGCCTGCAATCTGTATGATGCAAGCTTTCGTCCTGTAGCGAGACCGAGAATTGAACTCGGGACCTCCGGGTTATGAATCCGACGCTCTAACCTTCTGAGCTACCTCGCCATGAATTTTGAGTGTGCAAAATTATAATTTTTTTTGATATATTAGATAATTTTCAGGATTTTTTAATATAACGATCTGGAGATTATGAAGCGAAGCGACTTTAGCGATGTATGCGACCTGAGCGATGTATGCGACTTAGTGATCATAAAACTCCAAACTCATAACTCAGTTATTGTTTCTTTGTACACAATCCCCCGCTCTTCCAGACCTTTTAAAATAAACGCAACACATTCCGGTTTCTGACCGATAAATTCCGGTACTGAAATTCCTGTTCTATTATACATTCCATTTGCGATCAAACGAACAGCCATTGTAGCTGTATATCCTGTTGTGCGAGCCATTGAGTGTGTTTTAGTGGCTTTATCATATTCATCAAAGAGGTCATAAGTATAGCGAACACTTCTCCCATCGTATTCACCCTCAACAATTATCTGCATAATAGTGATATCTTCTTCCCCTTCTTCAAGCTTCCATTTTGGGAAGAGTAGCTTACTTGTTAAATCCAGAGGACTTATTTTCACGCCATTAATATCAATCTTTTCTTTACTAAAAAAGCCTGTATCTCTGAGCATTGCCATTTTTTCAATGTGTCCTGGATATCTCAATGTCTTTTCTATCATAAATGGAGCATTTATTGTTTTTGCAAGCGAACGAAGTCCGTCGCTGTTAAACGCTTCCAATGTCCCGGTTTTTTTAAAGTTGATTAGTTCCGGATCGGAAAGAGCAGCCTTGATCACTTCTTTACTGTGTTCAATATATTTTGCAGGTCTGGTGTACTCTTCGATAACATCAACAGGGGAGAAGACTGCTTTGTATTCGTACGGCCATTCACGAACTTTTGGTAAACCACCAACATATATGGCCACCCTTTCAGTCATATCTAACATCAGATCAACATACCCGACAAGGATATTGCTCATCCCGGGAGCAACTCCAATATCAGAAATTGAAATTACATTATTTTCCCTTGCAAGGTTATCAAGCAGGAAGGGGTCTTCAGGAAAAAAAGCTATGTCGATAACATTCTTACCTGATTCGATTATGGCTTTTAGTGTCTGATATCCCATAAAACCAGGAACGGCATTAACAACAATATCAAAATCTTTGATTATTTCTTTAACTGATATTGGATTTGAGAGGTCTTTAATGATAGTGGTGATATTCTCATTTCTTAAAGTATCCGCTACTTTTTTATCAATATCAGCAACACTTACTTCAAAACCCGGATCTTTTGCCAGATCAATGGCCATTGGAGCTCCGATCAGGCCTCCTCCAAGAATTATAACTTTCATAACTTTAATTTTCTTTGCTTATATGGTTTATAGTTTAT
>JAIOTT010000002.1 GCA_021106655.1 Bacteroidales bacterium | reverse complement strand
GAGATTATTTTATTGGCAGTACTGTATTTAATTCTCCTGAAGTAGATAATGAGATAATTATTTAAAAAAATAATTTGAATACGGTAATAAGGGCCAATGAGTTTTATGATGTGAAAATTATTAGTACTGACAGCCTAGAGCTTACAGGAATTCCGGTTTACAATAAATAGAGTCTGTCAATAAAGTCAAAATTATTATAAAAAAGAACAGGGCATAGAGCAAAGAGCATGGAGATTGTTTTGTAATTCGCCGGTAAATAATATTTTTCACCAAGCCCTATGCTCCATGCAACTTTTGAAATATGTAATATTATAGATAAACACTAAAAATAATTTATGAAAAAGTTCATTTTTTTAGTCGTAGTCTTCTTTTGTTTACCGCTTATGAATTATGCACAAACAAATTGGAGCATTCTCTCTGATACTATAAATACTCTTGATCAACACAATTTAAAACAGGGTTTCTGGGTGGAAGATAATGTAGATAAGACTTCTTCAAGAGGAAATTATAATAATGGAAAAAAAGAAGGGAGCTGGATCGTATACAATAATTATGGTGTTCTTAAAAAGATAGAGACTTATAGAAATGGAATAAGAAACGGACTATTTATTAATATTGATAAGAGAGGTTACTTCGAAGCAGAAGAATATTTTAAAAACGATGAGCTTGAAGGCTGGTCAAGGCATTATTCTTTTGGAGGCAGGCCAACTTCAGAAATTTTTTATATAAATGGCAAAATTGAAGGACTAAAAAAAATATATTATCAAGAAAGTGGTAAACTACAGGAGGAGTCTTATTATAAAAATGGCAAGAAAAACGGTTTATCGAAATGGTATGATAATCAGGGAAAACGGATAGCAGAATATTATTATGTTAATGGTGAATTTGAAGGGGAACAGAGAACTTTTTATTCAAACGACACAGTTCAGAGTATTGAAATTTATTCAGGAAATAAAAGAACAGGGGAGTATAAAGAATTTTTTTCTAACGGAAAATTTAAAGTGTTGGGAAAATATGAAAATGACACTAAAGAAGGACGATGGATATTTTATGATGAGACAGGTGATGTTATTGATATAAAAAAGTACAAAGATGGTGAAGAGAAATTATAATAAGGCAATTCCAATCTGTCAGGCATGAAAAAAATTTTAAATCCTTATCCAAAGCTGAAAGAGTATAATTGCTTTGGATGTTCCCCCGATAACTCATGGGGTCTGAAAATGAGCTTTTACGAGCATGATGATTATATTATGTCGAAATGGATGCCACACATTAATTTCCAGGGATATATTAATATACTTCATGGAGGGATACAAACAACCCTGATGGATGAAATTGCTAGCTGGTTAATCCAGGTAAAGCTTAAGACAGCAGGAGTGACAGCTAAGATGGAGACACGGTTTATTAAACCGGTATCAATGAATAAGGGAGAAATATTGTTAAAAGCTAAATTGATTGAGGAAAGAAAAAGATTTGCCAGGGTTTTTGTGCAATTATTCGACAGCGAAAATATTTTATGTACTGAATCTTCTATTGCTTATTTTGTTTTTCCGGAAAAATTAGCAAAAAAAGAGTTTAATTATCCTGAACATAAAGAATTCTATGAAGAATAGACTGCTTCGGCCATTGCTAGTGCAGCAATTTATTGTGCTTGAAATATTGAAGCTATCTTTTGAATTAATCAGCTTATAACTGATCAGATAAGTGTTGAAAAAGATCAGCCCAGTCAATCTTACTGTAACTTGTGACCATGCTAACAATAACAATATTTTTTTTCGGATAGATCCATATATATTGGCCGAGGTACCCTTTTGCGAAATATGCCCCGCTATCGGTGACTCTCCACATGTAAGTGTAATGATAACCCTGTGAGTCGAGAGAATTATTAATGATTGAGCTTGAGGTTTTGACCCATTCCGAAGGTATGATCTGTTTGCCATTCCATCTTCCCTTATTAAGATAGAGTCTGCCAAACTTGGCAAAATCTCTTGCCCTGCCATTCAAGCAACAAAATCCTTTTGTGTTTTTATATTTCTTGCTATCATAATTCCAGCTTCCAAAGTATTCCATTTCAAGGGGTTGCCAGATTTTTTCTTCCAGATAATTGCTAATGCGTTTTCCGGTTGCTTTTTCAATAATAAAGCTTAAAAGTTGGGCATTTGCACTTTGATATTCATAAGTTAAACCCGGTTTTCCGGCAATCCTAAGATCATTAGTGTATTTTTTTAGATTTTTTCCATAGTAGAATTTAGCCATTTTTCCAAAAGGATTTGCATACCATTCTTTATAATCCAGTCCGGATTGCATGTTTAGCAGATCCTCAATTTTTACCTCCCTGAAATTTGTATCTCTTAGTTCTGGCAGAAAATCAGTTACAGGCTGTTTTATACTTTGAATATAAGCTTCGTCAATTGCAATAGCTGTTAATGCAGAAACAAATGCCTTTGTTACAGAAAATGATGGATGGATATTGTTCTCATCATAGTTTGAAAAATAATTCTCATACTGTATAGTGTCATTCCTTATTATAAGTAAAGCAAGTGTCTTGTTTTTCTCCAGGAACTTATCAAAATCAATCTGTTTGGCAGAATATTTTTCAGGGATATTTAATGGCAGGTTTCTATCAATTTTAGGGAAAATAAATGTGTAATTACCTTTGCTGATTGTATCGGAAGGAAATTTTTTATAGTCCCCTGCATCAGCAAAATTCCAAATAAAATACCTTCCAATATGGCAAGAAGATATTGAAATTATTACAAAAAGCAGAAACAGATTTAGGGTAAATTTATTATATTTCCCGATATTCCACTGCAATCTTGTTCCCTTCATCTGCTTGTTTACTGTATTAATTATATGATGTGATTAAGATTTTGTTGGAGGGAGCTTAGTCTTCGATATTAGGGTATAGTTCTTCATGCTTCAGGTCATACAGGCTATTATATTCATCTTCCCAGAAAAATTTATCTTCACCCAGAGCAGGTTCAAGGTCATTGAGCCAGACTGCATCAGGATTATATTTCGCAAAGAAAGGTTTATTAACCCATTCAGGATTTCGAGCTTGCAGAAATTGTAACAAAAATAATTTTTCTTCATTCATGTCAATAGTTCCAATTATCTGGACTTTACCAGGGGCAGCTGACATACTTGGGCCACGGACAGTTCGACAAACGCCACTAACTTTTGAGTAAGCTTTGCGGAAAGTATCAACAGCCTCATCAAGGCTTACATTGAAATAATGTTGAGCTCCCGTGTCTCTAGCAACAAACATATAATATGGAATACATCCCAGATTGACTTGTTTTTTCCACATGCTTATCCAAAGTTTCGGATCGTCATTAATATGCCTTAAAATGGGTGATTGTGTCCTGATTTCTGCACCTGTTGAGCGAATTGCTGCAATTGCTTTTTTTACGGCCCTGGTTTTAAGTTCTCTTGGATGATTAAAATGAGCCATGATAGATAAATGCTTACCTGACTTCCCAACCTTACTGAATATTTCCAAAAGATCTTCAGAGTCTTTATCAGCAAAAAATTTATATGGCCAGTAAGAAAGTGCCTTAGTACCAATACGAATGGTCTCAAGATGAGGAAGGTCATCTTGCAACATAGGTTCGATATATGACCCCAATAATTTAGCACTCATAACCAGTGGATCTCCTCCAGTAAATAAAATATTGGAAGCCTTTGGTTGAGATTTTAAGTATTTGACCAGAAGTTCAGTTTCTTTACTAGCAAACTTTAAACTATCAATTCCTGTGAACTGAGGCCAGCGAAAGCAAAACGTGCAATATGCATGGCAGGTTTGTCCCTGACTAGGGAAAAACAATACTGTTTCAAGATATTTATGCTGGACGCCTGTGAGCTTATCGCCACTAACTTGAGGTACATTTAATTCTAGCTGCCCGGCAGGATGAGGATTTAATTGCATCCTTATTTCATTTGCTGCTTTGCTTATCTCTTTTTTATCAGCTTTGTTTTTTAATAAAGTTGCTATTATATCAAAATGCTCAGGAATAAGCATTCCTCTTTGCGGGAATGTCAAAATAAATAAAGGATCTTCTGGTACATTATCCCATTTGATCAACTCATCAACTACATAGGAATTTGTCTTAAATGGTAATATTTGAGAAACAACCTCTATTTCAAAGAGTTCCTGTTCACTAAGAATACTTAGCTGAGGGATACTTCTGAAATTATGTATAGTATATGCTTTATATTCCACTACTTGATTAGTATTATTGGGCTTGATTTGGAAAAAACACTTTGCCCTGTTATTGGGAGTGCAAAAATACTAATTTTTTTTTGACTTTCAAAGTGAAGGAGAATACAAATGATAAGAAACGGGTTCAATTATCTGAAGGATACTATATTACCAGCCACGACTTCTCCTGGAATTCTTAATTATGTAGTTCTTTTTGATAGGCATTGAATGGCTTTTGAATCTTTTATGATAGTTGCTTTTAAACTTATGTGACTGAACCTTCCGGCTTTTTAACATCTTTTTATAACGATAATTATTAGTTGTTGTACAAGAGGAAGTAAATATGCCTATTGAAAATAAACAAATAATAAAAAAAACAGACCACTTCTTTATATATTTCATCTGTTAATAATTTTTATTTTAATGGTCAGATAGTCTCGATAGCTATCGGAATCATCATTAACATACACAGTTTATATGAATTTTGTTCTTATGAATAATTCATATTTTAAGTTTCTTAGTAATTAGTATGCTCAATATAATAATCACAATTCCATAAAAATGAACATGTAAAAATACAAAAAATTTAAGTTTTGCAAAATATTATATGCATTTATTTGGATTATATGACTTTTGCACCAAATTATTAATACTGTGAAAAGCCTGTAAATGTTACATTAAATTAATTTTTTGAAATGATTGTGATAATTTTACAAAAGAAAATAATTTTTATTGTTGTACACAATTGAAAAATTTATATTTTTGTGATTGTCATGGTGACATGTTTTTTTCTTAAAAACTAGTCTTAATAGGGAATCAGGTTTAAATCCTGAACAGTCCCCGCTGCTGTGAGCTCTTTAACTTTTTAATAACCTTAGCCACTGTTCCTTTGGGATGGGAAGGCCTTTAAAAAGGGAGTAAGTCAGAAGACCTGCCATTATAAAAATATATTTATTTAAAGCTTTCGGGTAATAAAGCGAAGAATTAATTTCATCTGTTTCTTATAAACTTCAATTTTTGCCGGACTGTTTTAAGGTATAAAAAAAATTAGCCTTGAAACTCTTTTATCCAAAATTAGGAAAGCATAAGCTAAGCTGTCTGCTTATTTTCTTTGCCGGGATTATTGGTAATCAGGAAACTGATTTATTTGCCCAGAGCTCTGATGATAGCTTAACGGAATTGCCAATTGTTGATATTATTGCATCACGCCTGGATGAATATACAATCGGGCTAAATCATGAACAAATTGACAGCCTCAGCCTGACTTACTACAGAACATCATCTCTTGCAAGTGTTCTGGGAGATCTTACCCCTATCTTTATTAAATCTTATGGTGTCGGTAGCCTTTCTACAATATCTTTTCGTGGCACTGCTGCACATCATTCAGGGGTTTATTGGAACGGCTTTAATTTAAACCCGGCAAATATCGGAATGAGCGATCTTTCTCTTTTTCCACTTGCTTTTTTTGAATCAGTCGAGATTCTTTACGGTGGAGCAAGTTCACTCTATGGAAGCGGAAATATTGGAGGTGGATTACATCTTAAAAATTCACCGGTATTTTGTAAGATGAAAAAATTCGATGTGGAACTGGCTTATGGCAGTT